>JBOHTE010000821.1:0-1870 GCA_050733555.1 Gemmatimonadaceae bacterium
CTCCCATGGTGCTGTCCGTCGCGGACCGAAAGTCGATGGGCGCCTGCAGGTTGTGATCGGCGAGGAAGATGAACACCGCGAGCAGGATGATGCTGAGCCACGGAATCGACTCTGCAGGATTCCATTCACCGGTGGTATCGTCATGCATCGCGCTCATGGGCGCTCTGCTGCTTCGATCATGTCTGATGCGTCATGTGGGTGCCCCGCGGTGCGGGCAAGCTATGAGCAGCCATCGGGCGCCGCAATGCGCGGCCGGGCCGATCCGCCTTGCCATGTTCCAGCCGGTTTCATATGTATCTTGGGCCGATGCGCCTTCCTGATCGCACCTTGTTGACGACGGCACCGACCGCGCTGCAACTCGCGCACGCGCTGTTTGACTACCTCAATGCGAATGGCGTGCCGTATGTAGTCGCGGGCGATGTTCGTGATTATGCCGATCGGATCAGCAGCGACGTGGATATCGTCGTGGCCCCGGATGTGCTTGCGTCCATTCCGGGACGGTTGAGCCACTTTCTCGGGAACCATCAGGCCCAACTGGTTCAGGTCATCCCGCATGAGCGGACTGCCAGTACGTTCATCTGCGCGTGGTCAGGCGATCCGGGGAACCCCCGATTCCTGCAAGTCGACGTCTGCAGCGACTTCATCCACATGGGCAGGTTGTTTCTCTGCGCGCAGGAGCTGCTCGCGGACCGGGTTACCTTGCCGGCGGTCTCCTCAGGCATGCACGTCCCCGCCCCCGCGCCAGCCTTTCTCTATTATCTGCTCAAAAAGGTCGACAAGGGAGAGCTGAATGATCGGCAGGGGGACTATCTCAGCGCTGAATGGCAAAAGGACGACGCGAAAGTACAGCGCATGCTGGACCGATTCCTGCCGCCGTCCAGTGTCGGCCTGATTACACGGGCGGCAGCGACAAATCAGTGGTCGCCTGTGCGGGCAGCCATGGCGGAATTGCGGACGCAGCTTCGCCGGAACCGGCACTTCACGCCGGCTACATGGCTCCAGGAACAGCTCCACAAGCTGCAGCGCATCCGGCAGCCCACCGGACTCATGCTGGCAGTTCTCGGCTCCGATGGCACCGGCAAGACCACGACCATCGCGCGTGTCGCGGCGGACCTGGCACCAATGTTCCCTCGAGTACGTCAATACCACTTGCGCCCACGTCTCTTGCGCGCCGACAGGACCAGCGGACCCGTTGTCCAGCCGCACGCGCAGTCGCACCGTGGACTGCCGGCGTCCATGGTAAAGCTCGCCTGGTGGTGCACCGAGTACACGATGGGCTACGCCTTCAGGGTTTTCCCGGACCTCGTGCGCTCGAGCCTCGTGCTGTTCGACCGCTACTACCACGACGTCCTCGTGGACCCCGTTCGATATCGATACGGGGCACCGGCCACGCTGGCCAGGTTCACAGCACACTTCATCCCGCGTCCAGATCTCACCATCGTGCTCACGGCGCCAGCGGATGTCGTGCACAAGCGGAAACAGGAGGTCTCCCTCGCCGAGACCGTGCGGCAGCAGGATGCGTACGTGGCGCTCGCGACGCGGCTGTTCAACGCATACGTGGTGGATGCAGCCCGGCCCCCTGACGTGGTCGCGGCGGACGTCGAGCAGATCGTCGTGCGACACATGTACCGGCGTACCGCCCACCGGCTGACCCTCGATGCCTGAATGCGCGATGCCGGCACCGGAGCCGCTGACTGGCACCGTGCTCGTCACCGGCGGAGCCGGATTCATTGGCTCGGCGCTCGTGCGCCACATTCTCCGCGAGACCTCGCTGCGCGTAGTCAATGTGGACAAGCTGACCTACGCGGGGCATTTGGATTCGCTCTCCGAGTGTACCGGGCAGTCGCGGTACGCGTTCGAACACGTGGAT
>JBOHTE010000822.1:0-1438 GCA_050733555.1 Gemmatimonadaceae bacterium
ATGGGCAAACGGGAATGGGGAATCGTGGGAATGGGGAATGGGGAGGCCGATTCCGGGTTCGCCATGACACCGGGGTGGCGTGGCAGTGGGCGGAGTGCCAGCTCGATTTCCCATTCCCGATTGCCGATTCTCCAGAGTCCCCATTCTCAATTCGCCACCTCTATGCGCACCGTACTGATATCGCTCGCCACTGGCGCGCTCGCGACGCTCGCGGCGTGCGCGACTGGGGGCGGTCGGCCGGCTGCGCCAGCCACGCCAGCCGCGCTCACTGCGGCACAGGCGTGTGCCGCACGACGTGGCACAGATCAGTGGGTGGACTGCGCGCTGTCCCACATGACGCTGCGCGAGAAAGCGGAGCAGATGGTGTGGCCCTGGCTTCTGGGCGATTATGTGGCCGCGGACGCACCGGAGTGGAAGAAGCTCGAGGCTGACGTGCAGCAGGAGCACGTGGGCGGCGTGATCATGTCCGTGGGCTCGCCGCTGGAGATTGCCGCGAAACTGAACGCGCTGCAGGAGATGAGCGACCTGCCGCTGCTGGTGAGCGCCGATCTGGAAACGGGGGCGGGCTTCCGCGTGCGGGGCGGCTATTTCCTGCCGAACGGCATCTACCTGGGCGGGGCAACGGTCTTTCCGCCACAGATGGCGCTGGGCGCCACCGGCGACACCGCGCTCGCCGCCGAGCAGGGCACGATCACGGCCATCGAGGGCCGCGCGCTCGGCATTCAGGTGAGCTTCGCGCCCGTGCTGGACGTCAACAACAATCCGGCGAACCCGGTGATCAACACGCGGTCGTTCGGCGAGAATCCCGCGGCGGTGGCGCGGATGGGGACCGCGTTCATCCACGCCGTGCAGTCGCACGGCATGATCGCCACGGGGAAGCACTTCCCCGGGCACGGCGACACGGATGTCAATTCACACCTCGCGCTGCCGGTGGTGAATGTGTCGCGGGCGCGTCTGGATAGTGTGGAGCTCGTGCCGTTCCGGGCGGCGATCGGCGCGGGCGTGGGTGCGATCATGACGTTTCACGGCGACATGCCGGCACTGGATTCGTCGGGTGTGCCGGGGACGCTGTCGCCCAAGGTGCTGACCGGGCTGTTGCGCAATGAGCTTGGATTCCAGGGACTCGTGGTGACGGACGCCATGGACATGCGCGGTGTGCTGGATCTGTTCGGTGCACCCGAGGCCATGAAGCGCGCCGTGGCGGCGGGTGCGGATGTGCTGCTGATGCCGGCCAGCATTCCTGACGCGGTCGACGCGATCCTGGCCGGCGTGCACGAAGGGCGCTATGACGCAGCGCGCATCGAGCGCTCCGCGCGGCACATCCTGGAACTGAAGCACCGGATCGGTCTGGACCGGCGGCGCCTGGTGGATCTCGACAGCGCGCGTGCGGTCGTGGGGATAGCGGCGCACGAAGCGGTGGCGCAGCGGATCGCGGAGC
>JBOHTE010000823.1:0-2131 GCA_050733555.1 Gemmatimonadaceae bacterium
CCCCATTCCCCATTCCCACGATTCCCCATTCCCGATTGCCGATTCCCGTTGCGCGCGATGCCTTCCCACTAACCGTTACCAGTTAATCGTCCCCTGCTTGCTCGTATCTACGCCTTCCTGATTCCCCGACTTGAACAGGAACGCCTCCATGTTCTGCGTGAGGAACTGGCGAGCCTGCGGATCCATGAGATTGAGTCCGTAATGGTTGATGAGCATGGTCTGCTGCTTGAGCCACAGCCCCCAGCAGTCGGCACAGATCTCGGCCAGCGCTCGCGCCCCGATGGCTCCGGGAAAGGGAGCCCGCTCCAGCCCGGCCGCCGTCCGTCCACAGCGGGTGCAGACGATCTCCGCCATTACCGCGCGTACTTCACTTTCGCCAGCCCGAACAGCGAGAGCAGGCGAATGTAGAGCCAGCCGATGTCGAGCTCGTACCACTTGGCCTTGAACTTGGCGGAGTGCGGATCGGCATGGTGGTTGTTGTGTAGCTCCTCGCCCCCGAGCCAGATGGCGATGGGCGAGATGTTCCGGCTCTCATCCTTCACGTTGAAGTTGCGGTAGCCCAGCGCGTGGCCCACGCCGTTCACGATCCCCGCCGCCCAGAAGGGAATCCACAGCATTTGCACGCCCCACACCAGCGGTCCCACGAAGAAGCCGAACAGATAGACGTCGATGGCGAACATGATCGTGATGCCGAGCCACGGCAGGCGGCCCAGGACATGGCGTTCGAGCCAGTCATTCGGCGTTCCCTTCCCGTACTTCTCCAGAATGCCCGGCTGCTTCACAGTGCGCCGGTAATAGAAGGCGCCCTTGATGATGATGTTGCGCAGTCCTTCCAGCAGCGGGCTGTGCGGATCACCCTCGCGGTCGGCGAATGCATGGTGCTTGCGGTGGCAGGCGACCCATTCCTTCGTCACGATGGACGTGGACAGCCAGAGCCAGATCCGCATGGGGATCTCAGCCAGCTTGCTGAAGGTGACGCCGCGATGCGTCTGGGCGCGGTGCAGAAAGAGCGTCACACACACGTTCGTCAGGTGGCCAGCGATCACGATGAACAGGACCGGCTTCCACCAGTGTGATGCGAGAACCGCGAAACCAGGCATGCTTTCCCGTGCTCCTGCTCGAGAGGTTCCAGTGGCTGCCGGGGGTGCAGCCGACGAAAGAACTCGGCCCTGACAGCAACATGCGTCGGGCCGGGCGGACTGGATAATTATGACGCAATGTACTTGTGCGGGGCCTCTCTCGCCAACGCCCCGATGCCACCCCTGCCGGCCGTCGCTACCGGCCGCCGTTCACCAGACTCGTCAATCCGCCGCTGGTCACGGGACCGGCCGGCTCGGCCGGGGGTGCATCACCCCAGGCATCGTTCGCATCGTTCCAGTCTGGCACGGTGGGATCGGGCCAGAGCCGCGCGCCAACGACCGCGCCGCGCACGGGGATGGCCGCGACGTAGCGGTCGCCATCCTTCCAGATGAGGGCGGGCAGCCGTGCGTCCTGCGTGGATCCATCGCCGAGTTTGAGACGCAGCTCCACCGGGAAAGGGATGTCGCTGTGCTTGCTGAGCGTGACCATCGCGCGATACTCGCCGTTCACCGCGGCCGAGCTCACCGAGTCAATGCCGATGTCGAGCACGCCCGTTCCGTAGAAGAAGCCGCGCCAGAACCAGGAGAGATCCTCGCCGGTGTAGTTCTCGATGGTGCGAAAGAAATCCGCCGGCGTCGGATGGCGGAACGCCCATCGGCGAATGTACTCACGAAACGCGCGGTCGAACGCCTCGCGTCACACCACGTGGTCGCGAAGCGTGAGCAGCACGGCGGCTGGTTTGCGATACCCGATCGCGCCAAGTGCCCCCGGGTTGATCAGGTCAGGCATCGTCATGAGCGGCGATTGCGTCCCGTTCTCCACCACCGCACGCCATTCCTCCAGGTAGCCCGACCACCGGCTCGTGCCCGGCTTGCGCAGTTCGTTGGAGAAGGTGTTGATGTACGTGTTGATCCCCTCGTCCATCCACGCGTACCGGCGCTCGTTCGACCCCACCATCATGGGAAACCACTCGTGCCCCTGCTCGTGGTCGATCGTGTCGAAGGCGCCCTGCGGCTGCGCCGCGTAGCCAACCATCACGAACATCGGATAC
>JBOHTE010000824.1:0-4526 GCA_050733555.1 Gemmatimonadaceae bacterium
AGGGAATGGGGAGGCCGATTCCCTATTCCCCATAACATCGGGGTGAGGGGACGGGGGCGGACTGCCTCCCCGATTCCCCATTCCCGATTGCCGATTCCCAGGGGCGGGGCGGCAGGGCGGTGGAAGATTGCCGATTCTCAGGGGCAGAATGGTGGGGTGGGGAATCCCAGCCGCGGTTCGCGCGGCGCTTCCCGCAGGGCGCTCCCGAAGGGAGTCGCCCGCTTCCCGCAGCCAGCCGCAGGCTGGCGCTTCCCGCAGGCGGCCCGAAGGGACGCCGCTTCCCGGTCTACCCCGTTTCCACCAGCACCGCCGCCGCAAGCGCCGGACCGATCTGACGCGGCACCCCTCCCACACGCAATGCGATCGGGCCGCCGTATGGTTCGCGCGACTGCACCGTCACCTCGACGCCAATCGTGAGCCCGAGCTCGCCCAGATAGCGGAGCCTGGCCGCGTCGTCATCGCTCACGCGCACCACGCGACCTCGCTCACCGGGAGCGAGGTCCAGAATGGAGAACAGCGTGCGCTCGTCGATTTCTCCCTCGCGCGTGGGAATCGGCGCGCCGTGCGGATCGGTTTCCGGTTCCCCGATCGCCGCGGCCATGCGGTCAATGAGCGCATCGCTGGCGGCGTGCTCGAGTCGCTCCGCTTCAACGTGCACGAGGTCCCAGGGATAGCCCAGCGCCAGCGTCAGGTACGCCTCGATGACGCGATGCCGCCGGAGCGTGCGCAGCGCCAGGCGGCGTCCCATGTCGGTGAGTCGCACGCCGCGGTAGGGCTCGTGCTCGAGCAACCCCTGGTCCGCGAGACGCCGTACCATCCCGCTCACGGAGGCTGGTGCGATGGCGAGGCGCTGCGCGATGTCGTTCGTGGCCGCGGCGTCGGAGCGGCGCTCGATCTCGTAGATGACCTTGAGGTAGTCTTCAACCGGCGCCGTCACATCCCGGGGTGGCTTCGCGGCGGTCACGGCACGGCCTCGCCGCGAACCGGCGTCGGGGCGCGCGAGCCGCGCACCAGCAGCACCGGGATGGTGCAGCGGTGCCGCACGGAATCCGCCACGCTGCCGTAGAGCAGATCGGAGAGAAAGCGGTGCCCATGCGTGGACATCGCGATCAGATCGCACTGCTCACGCATGGCCGTTTCGGTGATCTCCCGCGGCGGGTCGCCACTGGCCAGAATCGCATCCACCTCGAGTCCATCCGCTTCCAGCGCGGATGCCATCCGCTCCAGGTATTCGCGGTCCGCACGCATCTCCTCGCTTTCGCGCAGATTGAGCTGCTGGATGTTGCGCGCGGCCCAGCCGTCGGCGACGTGAATGAGAATCACTTTCGCCCCGCACAGGCGCGCGAGGCGGCGCACGTGATCGAGAATGGCCGCGTCGTATGCCGAATGCTCCAGCGGAACGAGAATGCGCGCGTACATGCTCACGCGGCCCGCCCACGGAACATGAGCACCAGCAGCCACACATTGAGCAGCGCGATGAGCAGCGCCACCGCATATGCCGTTGTCTTGAGCCACCAGGAGTTCACGAACGGTCCCATCTTCAGACGGTCCGAAGTGAAGCGCACGAGCGGAATCACGGCGAAGGGGAGCTGCATGCTCAGAATCACCTGACTCAGAATGAGCAGCTTCGCGGTACCCTGCTCACCGTACAGAATCGCCACCACCGCGGCCGGAACGATGGCGATGCCCCGCGTCATGAGCCGTCGCAACCAGGGCCGGATGCGAATGTTCAGGAACCCCTCCATCACGATCTGACCGGCCAGTGTACCCGTGAGTGTGGAGTTCTGTCCCGACGCGAGCAACGCGAGCGCGAACATCGCGCTGGCGCCCGTTACTCCCAACAGGGGCGTGAGCAGCTTGTACGCGTCCTGAATCTCCGCGAGCTGGTGCAGCCCTGCCCGATGAAACGTCGCCGCGGCCACAACGAGAATGGCCGCATTCACGAACAGCGCAAACGTGAGCGCCGCGGTGGAGTCGATGAACGCGAACCGCACGGCCTCGCGCTTGCCCGCGACATCCTCCGCGTAGCGCCGCGTCTGCACGATGGACGAGTGCAGGTAGAGGTTGTGCGGCATCACGGTCGCGCCGAGAATGCCAATCGCAATGTACAGCATCTGCGGATTGCGCACGATGTCGCCGCTCGGCACAAACCCGTTGAGCACCCCGCCGATGTCCGGCCGCGAGATCACGATCTCGAACAGAAAACACAGGCCAATGGACGCGATCAGCGCAATCACCAGCGCCTCGAGCAGGCGGAATCCCCGATGTTGCAGAAACAGGACGACGAGAACATCGAGCGCGGTGAGGATCACGCCCGCCGCAATGGGGATATGAAACAGGAGATTCAGTGCGATCGCCGACCCGATCACTTCCGCCAGATCGCACGCCGCGATCGCCAGCTCGCAGATCACCCAGAGGGACCAGGCCACCGGACGCGGATACGCATCGCGGCATGCCTGCGCGAGGTCCCGCCCGGTGACGATCCCCAGCTTGGCGGCGAGCCCCTGCAGCAGCACCGCCATCAGGTTCGCCAGCAGGATGACGCTCAGCAGTTTGTAGCCGAACGCGGCGCCACCCGCCAGATCGGTGGCCCAGTTCCCTGGATCCATGTACCCGACCGCCACCAGGTAGCCGGGCCCGGCGAACGCCAGGAGTTTGCGGAACCAGGTGCTCCCGGTGATCGGAATGGTGCGATACGCCTCCGCGAGACTCGGTGTGAGACGCGGTCGCCGCCATCCCGGCTCAGCCAGTGCCTGTTCGTCCGCGGCGCGACGCTCGGCCTCGGCGCGCGACGTTACCGACATAGCTTGTGCAAAGGAAAAATATGCGTTGCAATATTTCGCAATTTAGCCATGCCTAAATATTGCGACCACGAACGGGTGACACAAGCACAGTCCGGGAGAGGCGGCCGCGAGCGACGTCGGGCCAGGGGCAACGCGTGGCCCCCGAAGGTGGTCGGGCTGGAGCGCTGCGAGTGCCGCGGCGCTGATCAGGCCGGAGCGAGCAGCGACAGAAACTGGCGCAGGATGCGCTCGGTGAGTCCCCAAATGACGTGGCCGCCATGCTGAATGCTCGGCACGCGGCGGGGACCACCCGTCAGATCGAGGACGATCTCGCGCGACGCGGCCGGATCCTGGAGGTCCGCCAGCGGCACCCAGAAGGCGTCGGCAACTTCCTCGCTGAGGGAGACAGGAAGCGCGGCGCGCAGGATGGCGACGAAGGGCGCGATGATGATGCGGGGAAGCACCGCTGTCAGCGGCTGCAGATCATCGAGTCGTCCAATGATCCGACCGTCCCGCGCCAGATCGATTGCGGTCTCCTCGCGCGTCTCGCGGATCGCGGTGGCCTGCAGCGACGCATCGCGCGCTTCGTGGCGTCCGCCCGGGAGCGCAATGTGGCCGCTCCACGGATCCGACTCGAACGATGCACGTTTGATCATGAGGAGCGCCGGTGCTCCCTTGTCGCACCTGGTGAGAATCAGGGCGACGGCCGCGCGCCGGTAGCCATCTCCGAGGGGAACTTCCGTGGGCGTGCGAACGTGCAACGAGCGCGAGAGCCGCGCGATGAGCGGGTCAGCCAGCACCGCCTGGAGACTTTCGCCTGCGTCCATCACCATGCCACCATGCCGAACGTTACTCCTCGAGCTCCCCGCCCGCGTAGACCCAGCCCATGACGCCGCCAGCCACGCACGCCACATCCAGGTAGCCCAGGCCGAGCATGGCGCTGGTGGCGAGCGCGGCGCGGCCACCGCGCGCGCAGTACACGAGCACACGCCGGCTGCACGGAATGCAATCGGTCACGCAGTCGGGGACGGCGCCGAGCGGTACATGCACGGCCCCCGGAATACGGAACAGGTTCCATTCCCGCTGTTCGCGCACGTCGAGATAGACCACATCATCCCGGCGGCGGAACATGGCGACGGCGTCCACGGCCGGCACCTCGCGTACATGCGCCCTGGCCTCCGCGACGCGTTGCTCGAAATTCAATTCTTCCATCCTCGCTCCCTGCACGTTGCTGGCCCCGATGCCGCACGCTCCGGAGCGACGGCCATTCCCGGCATGCGCACTTGAACGCGTGAACGTAGAGCGACGCCGCATCGTGGTCAACGTCTCGCGCTCCCCGGCCGCGTTCGCCAGTGGTAGCTTACCCTCGTGCCACTCACGCTTCAGGTTCTCATTGGTCTCATCGCCGGTCTCGCGGCGGGCGTCGTCATCTCGCTCAGCCCCGCACTGCACGGCGTGGTTCCGGTCGTCGAACCCATCGGGACGCTCTGGATCAATGCGATCCGGATGACGGTGATCCCGCTCGTGTTCTCGAGCCTCATCGTTGGGGTGGTTGCCGCTCGCGACGGCCGCGCCATTGGACGCGTGGGCGGGCGTGCGCTGATCACGTTTCTGGCGATCCTCTTCGCGGGCGCGATATTCACGGCTCTCATTGCGCAGCCGCTGCTCACGCTGCTGCCCGTGAGCGCCGCGACGACGGAATCGCTGCGCGCCGCCGCGGCGGCAACCGCGACAGTGCAGGAA
>JBOHTE010000825.1:0-29263 GCA_050733555.1 Gemmatimonadaceae bacterium
GGGCTGCCCCTTCCGCATCCGTCCCGCGCGATCAGCGTCTTCCCGCCGTCCCTAGCTCCAGAATCCTGCCAGTGCCAGCCCGTCAGGCGATTCGCGGAGTTTTTCGAAGGCACGTTCGCGGATCTGGCGAATGCGCTCGCGTGTGACGCCCATGAGCGCGCCGATCTTCTCCAGCGTCATGGCTTCCGATCCTTCTTCCATGCCGTAATAGAGATAGAGAATCTTGCGTTCACGGGGAGTGAGATATTTGCGGAAGGATCGGTCGATGAACTCTCGCATCAGCGCGAAGTCGGTGTTCTCCTCGATCTCGCCACCGTCCACGCCAATGAATCGTTCTCCGAGGGTGGCGGCCTCGCGATCGGATCGGTCGACCGGCGCGTCGAGCGAGACTTCGGTCGCCGACATCTGCCGGGCGGAGCGAACCGTAGCCGGCGTCTCTTCGATGAGGCGGCCGATCTCATCATCCGTGGGGTCGCGCTTCAGCACCTGCGCCAGCACGGTCTCGGCGCGCGCGAGCTTGATGAGCTGCGAGTTCTGATTCAGCGGGATCCGCACCGAACGTGTCTGTTCGGCCAGCGCCTTCAGCACAGCCTGGCGAACCCACCACACGGCGTACGAGATGAACTTCACGCCCTGGTCGGGATCGAACTTCTTGACTGCCTTGAGCAGCCCCTCGTTGCCAATCGCCACGAGCTCGCTCAGATCAAGACCGTGTCCCTGATACTTCTTGACGTAGGAGATGACGAACCGGAGGTTCGCAGTCACCAGCCGTTCGGCGGCTCTCTCGTCGCCCTTCTGGGCGCGGCGGGCGAGGCGTCGTTCTTCTTCGGGATCGGTTATGAGGGGGAGCTTCTGAATGTCCTGCAGGTACTGATCAAAGGCGGTGGAGGGAGAGGAACGGAAGAACCCTTTGGATCGACTTTCGGCCACATGCTCCATACTCGCCCATTTCCTCGTCTGGAAGGTGGACGAACCGAGACACGGCTCGCGGGATATTTACGGGGGAGGTGGGATCGGCAGCATAATGCGCATGGCGAGATCGGTCAACAGCCACAAATCGTGCCGCGACATTGCGACTCGCTTTCGTAACGTGGTGCTGGCTCGGCGCGACCGGTCGACGGGGCATCATGGCGTAACTGTCAATTAATATGTTGACAGGTTATTAGCCATTTTCTTGCGACACAGCCGATAGGCGTCGAATCGAAATATCGCTGGCCAAGTGACATGAATGCAATGACTTGATGCATGACAGCCACTTTGGTGGTTATCCGGATGCTGCACTGCCCAGCGGCCCGGTCAGGAGACCACAGGAGGCTCCTCGGCACGCGTCCGGCAGCGGCGAGCGCGACGGTAGAGTGCCGTCAGTGATGCCGCCAATACCGCGACAGCAAAGAGCATCACCCAGACCCATGAGACGTCCAACAGGTACGCAGCGATGGCCACGCCGATGACCAGGAGGGTGATTCCAACGGCGTACACATCAGCGGGCGAGCGACGCCGGATGAAGCGAAACATCAGGACAGCACCGCGAGCACGTCGACATCCGGAACGGGGATGCCCCAGCCACGCTCTTCGCCGGCCATCGCGCCGAGCCGGGCCGGCAGCGCATACTCCACCATGCCACGGCGCGATTTCTTGTCGGACCCGGTCGCAGCAAGAATGCGCGCGGCGCCCAGCTCCGCGGGGCGTGTTGTCGGAAGTTCGGCGCGTGCGACGATGTCGCGCAAACGGCCAGCGGTGCCACTGCTCGCCACGCCGATGCGCTCGGCGAGCGCGCTCTCCAGCACCATGCCGATTGCGACTGCCTCGCCATGCAGCAGCTCGTAGCCACTCTCGGCCTCGATGGCGTGGCCAAGTGTGTGGCCGAAGTTGAGGATCTTGCGCACGCCGCTTTCGTGTTCATCGCGTGCCACCACGCTGGCCTTGATCTCGATGCTGCGGACGATCAGGTCGTGCATCTCCGCGCCCGCGGCATCGCGTACGATGGCGGGAAGCGCTTTCGTGATGCGCTCGAGGTAGGCCGCGTCGGCAATGGCGCCATGCTTGATGGCCTCGGCGAGCCCCGCGCGCAGCAGGCGAATGGGCAGGGTGGTGAGCACATTGGGATCGGCAACGACCGCTGACGGCCGGTGGAATGCTCCCACCAGATTCTTCCCGTGCGGTGTGTCCACCGCGGTCTTGCCGCCGAGGGCCGCGTCGATCATGGCGAGCAGCGTGGTCGGAACCTGCACCACGGGGACACCTCGCATGAACGTCGCGGCAACGAAGCCGGCGAGGTCGCCCACCACCCCGCCGCCGAGGGCAATGATGGTCGTGTCGCGACCGTGACCTGACGCGAGCAGCTCATCCGTGATGCGCATCCAGCTCTCCCGCGTCTTGTGCGCTTCACCGGCTGGCAGGGTGAGCGTGCTCACGCGATTGGCGGCGAAGGAGCGCGTCACGCGATCCGCGTACAACGGGCCGACCGTATCGTCGGTGATGATCGCGAAGCGGTGCGCATCGGCCACGTGACGCGCGACATCGCCCGTGCGGTCGAGCGCGTCGCGCGCCACGAGGACGTCGTATCCCGGAAAGGTTATCGTGGGCACTGGTACGGGCGGCTTAGCGATCGAGCGGTCCGCTCACCACGTGACCTCCGCGGCGCCGGCACGGCGGTTGGCCACACGCGCGAGCATGAAGAGCAGATCGGACAGCCGGTTGAGGTACCGAACGACGATCGGGGGGATCTCGACGGTCTCACGCAGAGCGATGACGTGACGTTCGGCGCGGCGGCAGACCGTGCGCGCCACATGAAGCGCGGCGGACTTGGGTGTGCCGCCAGGCAGAATGAACGCGGTGAGCGGGTCGAGCTCCATCTCGCAGTCATCAATGGCACGTTCCAGCTGCGTGATCCGATCGTCGTCGATGCGCGCCTTTTCCAGTTGCTGGCGCACCTTCTCGGGCTGGGGCGTCGCGAGCAGCGCGCCCAGCCCGAACAGATCGCGCTGGACGGGCGCGAGTACTTCATCAATGCGGGGCATCATCTCGATGGATCGCGCGAGGCCAAGCGCCGCGTTGAGCTCATCCACGTCGCCGTAGGCCTCGACGCGCGGGTGATCCTTCGGTACGCGGCCGCCGCCGAACAAGCCGGTGTCGCCACGATCGCCAGTGCGGGTGTAGATCTTCATGCGCGGAATATACGGCGTCCGCGCGATGGCGTCGCCGCTAGCGGCCGCACTCGGCGCGCCGCCCCGCCGCCTGGAGAATGGTGGGGGCGAGCGCGTTGGCCACAATGGCGGCTCCGCGATCCGTGAAGTGCACGAAATCCGCGAAGTTGTCGCCGGGTGCACGGGCGAGCGCCATGGACACGTCCGAGACCAGTACGTTCGAATCCGTCGCGGCGCGCATGGTGGCGACGCGGGCCGTGTCATCGAACGCGATGATGACGTTGCCGGTGGCCCGCGGCGCGAACCGCTCCCAGGCCTGAATCAGCGCGGCACTGTCGGCGCGGGGACGCGAGAAGGCCATGCCATGCGTCGCGAGCACCGGCTCCGCACCGATTGTACGCACACTGCCCACGAGTTCGCGCAGATCGCCGTCGAAGCGGGCGAGCCGGGTCACCGGGATGCTGGTGTAGCGCCACCCGTCTGGATGCTGCTCCAGCGTGGCCTGTACGCTGCGACGACGCAGCCACGAGAGCAGCGATCCGGGCATGAGCGACTTCACCTCGTCGCGGAGCGCATCGAGCGACCGGGGGTGCAGGACGTTGGTGCGCGGCAGCTCGTTCGACTTGCCGGTGCTGTCCGGCGTGGCGGCCTTTGGCGCGCGGACATCGAGATACTGGGCCGGCGAGGGATAGAAGACGACGATGTCCGGGCGCAGCCGCGCCAGTCGCGCGCGTATGTCATGCGAGACTGTCGGGAGCGTCATGCCGGGGAACGCCGCGTTCAGGACCTCGAAGCGGAGCGGTGTATGTCCCGGGCATGCGCCAGCACGCAGCCTCGCGTCGAGAGTGTCCTCGAGCTGACGGGCGTATTCGTTGTCGGGCGATTCGTAGAGCCCGAACGTCTCCGACGCACCGGTGACGATCACGCGCACGCTGCCCGACGGTTTGGTCACGGGTACGTCCGCACCACGGAGCCCCAGGCTGTCCATGATCCACTTCTTGTACTGCGCGTTCGGCCTGCCGTGCGCGCCCAACGCATCGCGCACCATGAGATCCTCCTCCGCCGTCACGGTGGAGAAGATCGGCATGCGAAACCGTACCCAGTCCTGGATGCGCGCTGTCATCTCGAAGCTCACCCCGAAGATGGCCAGAAGGCCGACCACCTCGGCCGAACGTGCGGCGGCTCTCGCGAGCGCGCCCGCGCGCCCGGGGCGTGTGCCTGTGATGCCGCGTGCGCCAGCGAGAATGGCACTGACGTCCGTGGCGGGTGCGTTGGCGGCGATCTCTGGCTGTGTCATGATGCGTGCCGCTCAGAACTGAAAGTACAGAAAGGGCGAGAACGGCGAGCCAACAATGAGCGCGAGCGACGCGCCGAAGGCAGCCGTGAGCACCACGCGGCGCCGCAGCGTGAAGGCGTGCTCCATGTCATAGACGTTCGGGCCGATCATCGCCCACCAGGTGGCGATCGTGAGCAAGCCCACCGCCAGCACCGGCTGTTCGACGAGCAATCCGCCAGTCGGTACGAACATGGTATGCAGGAGCGACACGGCCATGCCGAACGACGTCGAGCGGAAGAGCACCCAGCCGACGACGACCAGGACGAACATGCCCACCTGGCGGGCGCCACGGCTCAGTCGATCCCATGGTCTGCCGTATCGCTTGTAGAGCGCGAGCAGGCCGCCGTGATACGCGCCCCATCCCACGAACGTCCACGCCGCACCGTGCCAGAGCCCACCGATGAGCATGGTGAGCATCAGGTTGCGATACGTCTGGTATTCGCCGTGGCGATTGCCGCCCAGGGGAATGTAGAGATAGTCGCGCAGGCAGGTGGAGAGCGAGATGTGCCAGCGCTTCCAGAACTCGGATGGGTCGAGCGACTTGTACGGGGAATTGAAGTTCTGCGGAATGCGGAGCCCGAACAGGTAGCCCAGGCCGACCGCCATGGTGCTGTAGCCGGAGAAGTCGAAGTAGAGCTGGAAGGTGTAGCCGAGCATGGCGAGCCAGGCGCCCGCGGAGGAGAGCAGATGATAGTGCGCCAGCGCGGGGTCCACGAACGCCGCGAGGCTGTCCGCGACAACCACCTTTTCGATGAGGCCGACAATGAAGAACGAGATGCCGCGCGTGAGCCAGCGTGTGCGACTCGTCACGCCGAGCGCTTCGAGATCCGCTTCAATGGTGCGGAAGCGCACGATCGGGCCCGCTACGAGCTGGGAGAACAGCGACACGTACGCGGCGAACTCGAAGAAGCTGCGCGTGGGTGTGATGTTGCCGCGATAGCTGTCGACGATGTAGCTGATGGTGTGGAACGTGTAGAACGAGATGCCAATCGGCAGGATGATGTTCAGGTGCGGGAGCGTGACTTGCTGGCCGAAGATCTGCAGCGCCGAGTGAAAGGTGTCGAGCCCGAAGTTCGCGTATTTGAAGAAGCCGAGCAGCGTGAGGTCGGTCGTGACGGGGATGACCAGACAGAGCTTGCGATGCCGGGGGTCGTTCCAGCGCAGGAAGCCCAGTCCCGCGAAATAGCTCACGAGCGTGGAAAAGAGCATCAGCAGCGTGAACCACGGATTCCAGTATCCGTAGAACACGTAGCCGGTGATGGCGAGCCAGATGTGGCGCGAGCGCGTGGTGCGCAGTCCCCAGAAGCCGAGATAGGTGACCGGGAGGAACGCGAAGAGAAAGACGACGCTGTTGAAAAGCATGCGGCGGGTAGGGGAATCGGTGCGCTGAAATCAGCCGCAGCGCGATGCGGCGTACAGGAGGGTGTGCCGGGTCAGACGCATCATGCGACGCCGAGGAGGCGCTGCCAGAAGCTACCACGCCCGGAACCGCGCGGACGACCCGATCGAGGCACGTGACGCAGCCCGTGCCGAAACGCCGAAAATCTCGTGTTCTCCTCGGTGAATGTCGCCGGCTCAAACGTGGAAGGGAAGAGGACGGCGAGGTGCTCCTGCAGCCGGTCGGGCGACGCGACGACCGATTGCGCCTCGCACCACCGGTCGAGTGCCGCTCCCATGGCTGCCGCGGATGGCCGGCGGGCCGGATCCCGATCGAGCGTTCGCATCAGCACCTCCTCGATGGGCCTGGGTACCGATGGCGCCACGGCGCGAATGCTGGGCAGCGGACGATACGTGACCTCGTCGATCAGGAGCTCGGTGGAGCTCTCGGCGAACAGCGGCTCGAGGGAAAGCAGCTCGTACAGCACCACGCCCAGCGCGAAGACATCGCTGCGGGCGTCCACGTCGAGCATCAGAATCTGCTCGGGACTCATATAGTGCTTCTTTCCGAGCATGAGCGACGGGGTGGACGCCATGGGGTCCGCCGACGTCTTGGCCTTGGCGATGCCGAAGTCCGCGAGTTTGATGTGGCCGTCCCAGGTGGCCATGATGTTGTTGGGTGACACGTCGCGATGGACGATGTCCACGCGTTTGCCATCCGGTCCGGCAAAGTTGTGCGCGAAATCGAGCGCCCGGCAGACGCGGCTGGCGATGTAGGCGGCGATGACCGGCGGGATGAGCCGGTCCAGCTCGCGGTGTCGCTCGATCACGTTGCGCAGCGTGGGGCCCTTTATGTATTCCATGGCGATGTAGTACTGTCCTTCCACCTCGCCAAGCTGGTAGATCTGCACGATGTTTCCATGGACGAGATTGGCGGAGAGCTTGGCCTCGTCAATGAAAAGCTGAAGCCAGGTGTTCTCCCTGGCGTATCGCGGGTGAATGACCTTGAGCGCCACGCGTTTAGCGAATCCCGCGGGGCCGAGCTGCTCCGCCTCGTACACCGTGGCCATCCCGCCCTGCGCAATGCGGCGCACCAGCCGGAAGGTACTGGTGTATTCGAGCAGGTGGTCCGGCGGGGGGGAAGGCATGCTGGTCGCTGGATTAAAAACGGTCGCTGGTTTAAAAACGGTAGCTGGTAGTGGACTTCGATCACGTTCTCATGACTGACGAGATTCGAGACATCACGATCATTGGCGGCGGGCCGACGGGATTGTTCGCTGCGTTTTACGCCGGTATGCGCGGGGTGAGCTCGCGTATCGTGGATGCCCTTCCGGAACTGGGCGGCCAACTCGTGGCGCTGTATCCGGAGAAGTACATCTTCGACGTTGCCGGCTTCCCGAAGATTCTGGCCAGGGAGCTGGTGCGCGGGCTTGCCGAGCAGATGGCGCAATTCTCGCCGGCGGTGCACCTGAATCAGCGTGTCGTCGCCCTGGAAGAGGACGGAGAGACCTTCGCGCTGGTCACGGAAACGGACCGCTTTCCGTCACGCGCCATTCTCATTGCGGCGGGGATTGGCGCGTTCTCACCGCGGCGGCTGCCTCAGCCGTGCGCGGCCGCGTGGTACGACCGGGGGATTTACGATCGGGTGACGGACCCGGAGCGCTTTCGTGGCCAGCGTGTGCTGATCATTGGCGGCGGCGACTCGGCCTTCGACTGGACGCAGCAGCTACTGGAGCGCGCGACCGAGGTCACGCTCATGCATCGGAGTGATCGCTTTCGCGCACACGCGGCCACCGTGGGAGCGGTGCAGCAGGCGTGCACGACCGGCCGCGCGCGCGTGCTCACCTTCCACGAGCTCGTGGACGTGCATGGGAACGGCGACCACGTGCGGGGGGTGACGATCAGGGACATCAAGGGAAAGACGCAGCACCAGCTCGACGTAGACGTGATTCTTCCAATGCTTGGCTTCGTGAGCGACATCGGCCCCATGGCGGAGTGGGGGTTGAATCTGGAGAAGGATGAGATCGCGGTGACGAGCACCATGGAGAGCGGGCGTACCGGTGTCTGGGCCGCTGGTGACATCACGATGTATCCGGGCAAGCTGAAGCTGATCGCCACCGGTTTCAGCGAGGCGGCCATTGCCGTGAATCAGGCCGTGCACTGGATCTATCCCGAGAAGAAGGTGACGCCGGGCCATTCGTCCAACATGGCGCTGTTCGGGCAGAAGGATGAGTGATGGCGACGGTTGCTGGTTGCTGGGTTGGAGACGGTAGCCAGTAGGGAGTGGGGTGTGCCGGATACGCGCGCCCCCCCCGCGCTACCCGCGCGGGGGAGCGCCGCGGACCCTCGGTACTGCGTGTCCGCTCTGCTCCCCCGCTCGGGTAGCTGAGTGCTCGGCGCACTGCCTGTCCAGCTACCAGCTACCAGCTACCAGCTACCAGCTATCAGCTTCGAGCTACGAGCCCCCAGCCCCCAGCCCCGAGCACCGGTCTCAATCATACCCCACCCTCGGATCCGCGGCCGCGTAGACGACGTCCGTAACGAGATTCACGAGCACGAACACGACGCTCAGAAAGAGGACGGTGCCCTGGATGGCAGGGAGATCCCGCCGGCTGATCGCGTTGACCACGTAGCGACCGAGGCCGGGCCATCCGAATACCGTTTCGGTGAGAATACTGCCCGTGAGGTAGTAGCCGAAGTCGAGCCCGAAAACGGTGATCACGGGAATGAGCGCGTTGCGCAATGCGTGGCGCGCGAGGACACTGCGTTCGCGCAGTCCCTTGGCGCGCGCGGTGCGAATGTAGTCACCGCTCAGCACCTCGAGCATGGATGAGCGGGTCATGCGCGCCAGGAAGGCGATCGAGCGCGTACCGAGTGCCAGCGCGGGGAGTACGAGGTACGCGAATCGGCCATAGCCGGACGGCGGGAGCCAGCGCAGCATCACCGCGAATACCAGAATGAGAATCAATCCCACCCAGTAGACGGGAAAGGAGATGCCGAGGTACGCGCCGCCGAGGGCCAGCCGATCGAACCAGCTCCCGGGCCGTGCGGCGCTGAAGACGCCAATGGTGATGCCGACGACGCCTGCGAGCACCATGGCGGCGACGGCGAGTTCCAGCGTCTTGGGAAAGCGCTGGCGGATGTCCTGCGCGATCGGCCGTCCGGTGATGTAGGAATGACCGAGATCGCCGCGCAGCACGCCACCGGCGTAGTGCAGAAACTGCCTGGGAACAGGCTCGTCGAGCCGCAGCTCCTTCCTGAGCCGCGCGATGGTTGCGGCGTCAGCCCGCTCACCGACCATCTCCATGACCGGATCGCCCGGCGCGACGTACAGGAGCGCGAAGACGACGACCAGGACGCCGGCGAGCGTCGGAATGGCGAGGAGGAGGCGGCGGAGGAGGAAGGATGCCATTGGTACCGGGAAGCTTCCTCTCCCCACGACCCCGCCCGTGGGAATCGGCAAGCGGGAATGGGGAATCGTGGCAATGGGGAATGGGGAATGGGGAGGCCGATCCCCCATTCCCCATAATATTGGGGTGGGGCGGCAGGGGGCGGATTGCCTTATCGATTCCCCATTCCCGATTGCCCATTCCCGAGGGCGGGGGTGATGGGGCGAGGAGCGTTCCCCATTCCCGACTGGCGATCCCCACGGGCGGGGTCGTGGGGAGGGGAAGCTACCCCGTCACTTTCCTATGCTGACCTTTTCGAATCGCTGCCCATTGAAAATCACCGGGACCTGAAAATCATGAATCCACGGCTGGACGGCGTACAGCTCGTTGTAGAAAAACAGATAGATCATGGGCGCGTCGGCAAAGGCCATGGAATCGGCGCGCATGTACATCCCGGCGCGCGCGCTGTCGTTCGCCGTGGTGCGCGCAACGGAGACCAGTGTGTCGAACGCAGGATTCTCGTAGAACGAGACATTCCCGCCGACGCCGCGGTTCACGCCGTGCAGCAAGGGATAGAGGAAATTCTCGGCGTCCGGGTAGTCGGCGTACCAGTCCTTGAGCATGAGATCCACGTCACCCTTGCGGGACGCTTCACGCGCGGCGGAGTTGTCGCGCTGCACGATGCGGACGCGCACACCGACGGCGGCCAGGTACGCCTGGATGGACTCTGCGACGCGGGCGAAGGTCTCATCCTGTCCGAACCAGAGATCCAGCGCGAAGCCGTGGGGATACCCGGCGGCGGCGAGCAGCTGCCGGGCGCGCGCAGGGTCGTATGGATACGGCGCGCGCGTGGTGTCGGCGCCGTCGAGCGATGGCGGAATGACCCCCGCCGCCAGTCGGCCGCGCCCGCCGAGGAGCCTGTCGAGAATCGTTCGCACGTCCACCGCGTAGTTGAGCGCGCGGCGCACGCGTGCGTCCTTGAGCGGACCGCGCGTCGTGTTGATCGCGACGTACCAGAGTCGGAGTGCGGGCGCGGAGACGAGCAGCGCCTTCCGCTCGTCCGTCTGCTCCCACTGTGACGTCTCGGCCTCAGGCACGTAGAGCAGGTCCACGTTGCCGCTCTCGAATTCCGCCACGGCCGTGCTGGGCTCGGGGATGATGCGCATGAGGAGCGAATCCGTGAGTGGCGGTCCGCCCCAGTAGTGCTCGTTGCGCGCGAAGCGGACGTAGTCGTCGTGCTTCCACTGCACGAATTTCCACGGGCCGGTTCCGACGGGGTGCTGTCCGAATGCGGCGGGCGTCGAATCCGGCACGATCGATGCTACCGGCATGGCCAGGAGCTTGGGAAAGATCGCGAGCGCGGTGTCGAGCGTGATGCGAATCGTGCTGTCATCCGGAGCGGAGAGCCCGCGAATGTCCGGCGCCTTGCCATCAGCGAACGCCATGGCACCGCTGATCGGATAGAGGGGCCATCCCCGGCCGCCTTTCGTGTGCGGGTCCAGCACCCGCATGAAACTGTGAACCACCTGCCGCGCGACGAACGGGGTACCATCGTGAAAGGTCACGCCGTGGCGCAGGTGGAACGTGTAGCTTTTCCCGTCCGGGGACACGTCCCACCGGTCGGCGAGCGCCGGCTCCAGTTTGGCGTCCGCCGTGAAGCGTGTGAGTCCGTCAAAGACGTAGGACACCGCGCGGCCGGTCGGCACATCGGTGGAGAGCGCGGGGTCGAGCGAACGCGGATCGTAGCGATCGCGCGAATCAATGATCGTATGCCGTTGCGGGAGGGCTTCGCCGCCCTTGCACGCGGCCAGCGCGAGTACGGCGACGAGGAGGAGGCGACACCGGGACATGAATGGGAGAAACTCGCTGGACGGGAGGAGAGCGGCACCGTCGCGAATGTTGACAGCGCGGGCGGGACGAGTGAACTTACCGGGCCTCAAGTGAAGCGTCAATCGTGAGTTACGTCCTGTGCGTCGACGATCACGAGGACATGCGTCTCATGCTGCGGGAAGTTCTCGGCTCGGCGGGGCATGAGGTTGAGCTCGCTCCCGACGGACTGTCCGCGCTCGCGTCCATCCAGGAGAGAGAACCTGATCTTCTGGTGCTGGACCTCGTCATGCCGGGGATGTCGGGCATCGAAGTCTGTCGTGCGGTCAAGCGGAATCCGTTCACCGCTCGCATTCCCGTACTCATGCTCACGGCGCGTGACGACGTAGCGAACAAGGTCGAGGCGTTCGAGGCCGGTGCGGACGACTATCTCGCCAAGCCGTTCGATCCGCGTGAGCTGCGCGCGCGCATCGTGGCGCTGCTGCGGATTGTCCGCCGCGAAGGGGACCGCAATCCGACCAGCGGTCTCCCGGGCGGCAAGGCCATTGAGGACGAGATTTCGCGGCGGGCGCATCTGCGCGAGCGGTTTGCGGTGTGTTACCTCGACCTCGACAATTTCAAGCCGTTTGCTGATACCTTTGGCTTCACCGCGGCGGACATGGTCATTCGCGACATGGGGCAGGCCATTCGGGGCGCGGTGGAGGCCGTGGGAAGTCCGCACGATTTCGTGGGGCACATCGGGGGCGACGACTTCGTCGTGGTGACCGAGGGGGATGGACGCGCCGTCGCACGCGAATGTGCGGTGCGATTCGTGGATGTGGCCGTGCGAGCGGTGGGGCGGGAGGCGGTGGAGCGGGGTCATTTCATGGGCATCGATCGCGACGGGCATGCGCGCGAGTTCCCGATTGCCCGGCTCTCCGCGGCGGTATTGCAGGTTGATCCCGACCACTGGATTTCGATGAGCCACATCGGCTCGCTCGCCGCGGAAGTGAAGCGCCGCGCGAAGCAGCGCGGTGCCGGCACCATTCTGGTGCAGGCGGTGTAATCGGGCTACGTGGCCATCTCCGGATGACCGGAGGCTTTTGTGGATTTTTTCGAGGGACATGATGGGTGACATGCGGGAGCGCCGCGCGATGGAGCCGGCTCGCTATTTCTATCGCCGCGAACTGGACGCGGGAGAAACGCTGGCCGCCATCGCCGCCGGAGTGGGGTTGGGGCTGCTCACGTTCTATCTCGGGCGCGTCTGGCTCCAGCGTACGCCGCTTCTCCTGCCGGACGAAATCCAGCGTGCATCGGGCGCGACGCGGGTGTCGCGCAGGGAGTCAGAGACCGGGTTGCCGCGCGCGTGATGCGGCGGCTCGCGCTCGTGGCCGTCCTGCTGCTGGCACCCGGCCTGGTGCACGCGCAGGAGCTAGCCTGCGGCCCGGACGGACGCGAAATCGTCGCCGTGGATTT
The DNA here is from genome assembly GCA_050733555.1 of Gemmatimonadaceae bacterium. Classification (GTDB taxonomy): domain Bacteria; phylum Gemmatimonadota; class Gemmatimonadetes; order Gemmatimonadales; family Gemmatimonadaceae; genus JADGGM01. The sequence continues at coordinate 12,531 of JBOHTE010000825.1, forward strand.
CAGCGGGAACCTGCGCTTCACCGGCGGCGAACTGGAGAATGCCATCGTCACGACGCCGTCGAGCTGGCTCAGGCGCGTCCTGCACATTCCGGTTGGGGCGCAACACTGCCTCGATTCACTCGAGCTGTTGCGCGACGAGGTGCGGCTGCGGCTGTACTATCGCCTGCGCGGCCTCTACAAAACGACGGTTGACGCCGCGGTCACTCCGCAAAGCCCCACCGACAGCGACAAGGTGCGGGTGCAGTTCAACCTCGTCGAAGGGCCGCCCGTGATCATCGACACGCTCGACGTGAGCGGGCTCGACTCCGTGCCGCGCGGCATACGCGACCGCGCGCTCCGTTTGCTGACGCCGTTCCGCAACCGTACCTACAACAAGCTGTTGCTGCAGGCGGCGGCGGACTCGGTCGTGACCCTGTTGCAGAACACGGGCTACGCGTATGCCGCGGAGCCGCTACGCGACATCAGCGTGGACAACGCCACGGACCGCGCCAGCGTGAGTCTCACCTTTCTGCCCGGCCATCGCGCGCACATCGCCCAGGTGAACTACTCGCTTCAGGGGAATGAACCGAATGAACCGCCGAAGATCGATTCGACGACGGTGCGCCGGCTGCTGTCGTTCAACACGGGCGACCTCTACCGGCAACAGGATCTGCTGATTTCGCAGCGCGATCTGTACGGACTGGAGACCTACCGCCACGTGGACGTGGAGCTGTTGCCGGACAGTCTGCAACCCAGCGACACGTCGCTCACGGTGCTCGTGCGGCTGGGCGAAGCCAAGATGAACTCGATGCGCGCGGGAGTGGGCTGGGCCTCGCTGGACTGTGTGCGGACACAGGCGCGCTACACGGACCGCGATTTTCTCGGCGCCGCCAAGCGCCTGGAGCTGGACGGCCGCCTCTCCCGCATCGCGCTGTGCACACCCGAGGTGCGCCACGACATCATCAGCAGCCGCGCCGGCCTGAACTACTACATGAGCGGGACGCTCCGCTTTCCCGCGCTGTTCGGGCCGCGCAACGTGCCGTCGCTCACCCTCTTCAGTGAGCGGACCTCGGAATTCCAGACGTACATCCGGTACACCCCCATTGGCGGAGCCGCTCAGCTCACGCGCGATTTGAGTCCGCGCGTCTTTCGTCCCGGGCTGCCGCTGACGATCGGCTACCGCATCGAGTACGGCCGGACCGATGCCGACCCCGCGGTCTTCTGCCAGATCTTCAATCGGTGCAGCCTGGCCGACATCGCGCGCCTCACGCGCAACAGCTATCTGCAGGTGGCGAGTCTGGCGCTCGCGCGCGACCGGACGGACAATCTGCTGAATCCTTCACGCGGGTCGCAGGAGCACGTGGAGTTCCGCCACGGCCTCACGGCGCAGGACACCGGCGGCGCCGCACAGTTCAGCCGGCTGTTCGCGGACGCCGCGGTGTACCGGCAGCTTGGCGTGAACACCATGCTTGCCGCCCGACTGGAGGGGGGAACGGTCGTCGGGGGTTTTTCCTTCGGCGGTGCGACCGACTTCGTGCCGCCGCAGGAGCGTCTCTATGCCGGCGGCCCGAACAGCGTGCGCGGCTACAATCAGAATCTGCTCGGGCCGATCGTCTACATCGTGCGGTCGTTCTCCGACAGCCTCACGCCGAGCGGCGGTCACATCTATCAGGCCCGGGACACGGCCACCGTCGCGCAGTTCTCGCCAACCGGCGGCAACACGCTGCTGATCGGCAATCTGGAAATACGCCGCCGTTCCCCCTTCCTGAGTGACATTCTGCAGCTCGCGGCGTTCGTGGACGCAGGGGTGCTCTGGAATCGCCCCAAGGAAACGGTCTCCTGGAGCAGCGTGCGGTTCACGCCGGGCTTCGGCGTGCGCGTGCAGTCGCCGGTGGGACCGTTTCGCGTGGATGTGGCGTACAATCCCTACGCCCTCGCGGAGGGCGCGGCGTACTTCTCGGATCCGAACACCAACGTGCTGCGCTGCGTGAGCCCCGGCAACACGTTTGACCGGGGTGCGATCACCGCCGGCAGCGAATGTCCGACCACATTTCGCGCGGCGAAGCGTTCCTCACTTTTCAGCCGGCTGACGTTCAATTTCAGCATCGGCCAGGCGTTCTAGCGCATGTCCCGCCGCCGAATCGTCGCGATCGTCGCCGCGAGCGTCATAGCGCTGTTCATCGTGGTGGTGCTGGGTACCGTCATGATCGCGACGCATACCGACTTTGGCCGCACGCGACTGCGCAGCCTCGCCGCCGGCTACCTCGCCCGCGCGGTGAAGGGGCGCGGGACGATCTACCTTGGCCGGATCGAAGGCGGCCTGTTCACCGGCCTCACGATCGACTCCCTCGAGCTTCGCGACGCCGACGACTCCCTGGTCGTCGCCACCGGACCGGTGCATGCCGAGTACAATCCGAACGATCTCATCGACAAGCGCATTCTGCTCTCGCGGCTCGAGATCACGCGTCCCCACATCAACCTGCGGCGTCACGCCGACCGAAGCTGGAACTTCCAGCGGATCTTCCCACCGGGTCCGAAGACGCCGCGCCCGCCGCAGCTCCGGTTCGGCGACTACATCGTGAGCGATACCGTGATCATCCGCGACGGTACGGTCACGATCACGGAGCCGTGGGCGCCACCGGACTCCCTGCGCGGCGCTCGCGCGGACAGCGCCGTGCGCGTGGCACTCGCCTCGGACGAGCACGAGATCCGCCGGACGAGCGAAGGGCTCAAGCTGACGCGTCGCTGGACGGGACTCGAGCTCCGGTCGCCGCGCATCCGCATTGCCGATCCGGACAGTGCGGGTCAGCAATTCATCGTTGGACAGCTCGACGTGAACGAGAGCGATCCGCCCTTCCGCATCCGCAACGCGCGCGGCCCGATACGTCTGCTGGGCGATACCGTCTGGCTGCAGATCGCGCACTTCGATCTGCCCGGCTCCACGGGGCGCGCGAGTGGCCGGGTGTCGTGGGGTGGCGATCATCCCATCGTGTACACGGTGCACGTCATCGGCGACTCGGTGTCACTGGCCGACATTCACTGGGTACACCCCACCCTGCCCACATCCGGAGGCGGATCGCTCACACTGGACATCCGCAATGAAGCCGGCGATCCACACGTGCTGGACTTTGCCATCAGCCGGATGGATGTCCGGACGACGAAGTCGCGGCTGCAGGGCGCCATGACGTTCGGTGTGGGGGCGCCGATCCTGATCGTGAAGGACGTCGTGCTGGACGCGGAGCCGTTGAATTTCGATCTCCTGCGCACGTTCAACGGCGGGACCTTCCCCGCGGATTTTCAGGGCACGCTCACCGGGACCATCCGGGCGCGCGGTGGACCGCTGAATCGGTGGATGGTGGACAATGCCGCTCTGACGTTTCACGACGCACACGTTCCAGGCGCGACGACGAGCCTCACCGCGCGCGGCGGCCTCGACATTCTCGTGCCGTCGAGCGCCACGTTCCGTGCGCTGGATGTCAATCTGAAGTCGCTCGATCTGCGCACGCCGCAGTTCCTCTTTCCGTCCTTCCCGCGGTTGCACGGCACCATCACCGGCACAGCGCGACTGGACTCGGTCTGGACCGATCTGCGATTCAGTCAGGCGGATCTCACGCACCACGATGCACCGGGTCCGCCATCGCATTTCACGGGCAGCGGACGCGTGACGTATGGCGACACCCTGCGCTTCGCGCTGGATCTCCAGGCCTCGCCACTCTCGTTCACGACGATGGCCCAATCGTATCCGGCGATCCTGCTGCGGGGATCGTACACGGGGCCACTCCACGCGTCCGGAACGATGGCTGACCTCGATCTGTCGAGTGCGCTCTCCGGCGCGGCCGGCGATCTGTCGGTGGATGGGCACTTCGATTTCGCGACGCCGGGCTACGCGGCGCGCGCCACGGGCAGCGTGACGAACCTGAACGTCCGCACGCTCATGGAATCGTCGCGGTATCCCGCGACGCAGCTCACAGGGACGTTCCACAGCGATGTGCGGGGCGACTCCATCGCGAATCTCGACGGGTCATTGCGCCTCGCGCTCGATCGATCGAGCGTGGATTCCGTGCGCGTCTTTCCCTCTGTGGCCGCATTCACCTTTGGTGATGGGCGGATGCACGTGGACTCGCTGCGCGTGGAGACGTCGGCGGTGAATCTGTCCGCGGCCGGCGGACTCGGACTCGCGCCGGCCACGTCGGACTCGCTGGAATACACGCTGATGGTTGATACGCTGGGCGGCCTGCGTCCCTACCTGCGTCCACGCCGTTCACCGCGCGGCGCCGCAGTGCTCGCGCTCGCGGATCCGGCATCCAGCATTGACCCCGAGCAACTGGCCGCCGTGATCGCCGATTCGCTCGGTGGACGCATCGTGTCCAAGGGAACGCTCACTGGAAACATTGACACCCTCGCAGCGAACGGGACGCTCACGGGCGAGGATCTGTTCTTCGGCGGCGATCTGGCGCGACATCTCTCCGGCACGTACCACTTCCGCGGACTGCCGAAGGCTCCGGTGGGGATGCTGCAGGCACAACTCGATACCGTCCTCTTCGCGGGGGTGCATCTCTCGCCGGTGTCGGCCGCGCTGAGCATGCGTGACCGCTCGAGCGGCACGCTGGGTCTGGATTTCTCGAGTGCGCTGGCCGGCGATGCGTACCAGGCCGCGCTGCTGCTCTCATTCCACCGCTTCGCGGATTCGCTCGTGCTCGTGCTGGACACGGCACGCGTGAGCTTCCCGGATCATGCCTGGTCGCTCGCTGCTCCGGCGCGTGTCGTGAGCGACAGCTTCGCCACGAGCGTGGATTCGCTGGTCGTGCAGAATGGCGGCAACACGATGGCCAGATTCACGGGTCGCTTTCCCGTGTCCGGCGATGTGCGCGCGACGCTCCAGATGGACAGTCTGCCACTCCATGATCTGGGGATGCTCGCCCAGACGACCGTGCCGCTCGACGGAACGGGCAGCGTGTCCGCGACGCTCAATGGAACGCGCGCCAATCCCATCATTCATTTTTCCGGCCAGTTCGGGGATGCCCGGTATGGTGAATTCCATCTCCCGGTGTTCACCGCGAGCGGCGACTATGCCGACCGGCGGTTGAACACGGCCCTCCAGCTCTATCGGAACGGGAAGCAGGTCATGACCGGCACCGCGTCGCTCCCGATGAATCTCGCGCTCCAAAGTGTGCCTCAGCGCATGCTGGACGATTCGTTGCGCGGCGCGGTGCACGCGGACAGCGTGGACCTGAGCATTCTGGAGACGATCTCACCGCAACTCACGCGCGCGACCGGCACGACCACGACGGACATGCGCATCGGCGGCACCTGGTCCCACCCCACGCTGGACGGACGGTTCCGGATCAACGATGGCGCGGTCACGGTGGCGAAAGCGGGGATCCGGCTGCGCTCGGTGAACGCGAATATCCAGTTTTCAGCCGACAGCATCCAGATCAACCAGTTGCAGGCGTCGAGCGGCAGTCAGCCGGGAAGCCGGATGTCCCTCACGGGATCCATCGTCACGCCGAATCTGCGGGAATCCCGGGATTTCGGACTCAACCTGAAGATGGCCGCGACGGGCTTCGAGGCGATCAACCAGCCATCGCTGGCACGTCTGGACATCAGTGGCGGGTTGGAGCTCACGGGCACGCTCGAGCGGCCGGTGCTGAGCGGCAATCTGATCGTGGATCGGGGCAGCCTGCACATCTCCGACATCAGTCAGAAGCAGGTCGTGAATCTCAACGATCCCGAATTCTACAACATCGTGGACACGAGTCTCGTGGCCAATCAGGGACTCGTGCAGAAGCTGCCCCCCGAGCTGGAGCGCGCCGTGGAGAACTTGCGCGTGCCGAGTCTCTCCATCCGCATTGGCGACGATGTGTGGCTGCGCTCATCGGAAGCCAACATCAAGCTCGCGGGAAGCGTGGACCTCACCAAGCTGGGGAACCAGCGACTCGAAAGCGGCACGTTGCGCGTGAGCCGCGGCACCTACCGGTTGAACCTCGGCTTCGTGCAGCGCACGTTCCAGGTGGACAGCGGGTTCGTGACATTCTATGGAGATCCAAACATTCCCGCCGAGTTGAACATCTGGGCGGCCTACACGGTCCGGCAGGCCAATCGCGAGAACGGACAGGACGTCACGATTGTCGCGCACATTGGCGGCACGCTCACGCAGCCGCGCCTCGAACTGGCCAGCAACGAGCGCATCCCGCTCTCGAACACGGAGATCCTGAGCTATCTGCTGGTTGGGCAGCCCACCTTCGCCTCGGGCACGGATGCGGCGAGTACGGACGCGCTGCAGTCGGCGGCCGCCGCGCTGCTGCCCAGTGTGGGCGCGGTGCTGGAGCGCGCGCTCACCGACCAGATCCGCTTCATTGACTACGTGCAGGTGCAGACGGGCGGTACCGGAACACAGGCGCTGTTCTCGAATACGGGTGCGTCCAACGTGCTGTCGGGGACCCGCATCGGACTCGGCAAACAGATCGGAGAGAAGACGTTCATCACCGCGAACGCGGGGCTCTGCCAGCTCACCGGCGCGCAGGCCGGGACGTCGTTCGCCTCCTCGCTTGGCGTCACGATCGAGCAGCAGCTCGCGCACGGCTTTTCCGTGGAGGCCAGCGTCGAGCCGTCGTCGGTGGCGCTGCAGTGCCGGCCTGGCCTCACGAACATTGGCAACCGGCCGCCGCAGTATGGCTTCGATCTGTTCCGCGAGTTCAGCTTCTGAGTCCATCCGTTCTGCTCATCGCCAATCCGGCGGCGCGCCGTGCCGCGCGGGTGCTCGCGCGGGTGCGTCGCACATTCCGTGAGATGGGCGTGGAGTACGAGCTCGTGTTGACCGAGCGCCCGGGGCACGCGCGCGAGCTCGCGGCCGCGCGTGCTCCAGACTGCGGCAGGGTCTATGTCCTTGGCGGCGACGGGACGCTGATGGATGTCGTGGGCGCGCTCGCGCATACCGGGACGCCGGTGGGGATCATTCCGGGGGGCACGGGAAATCTCGTGGGGCGCACGCTGGGTGTCCCGCTGGATCCGGTGCGGGCCGTACGCTGGCTCGTCGCGGGGCGCGCCGTGACGAGGGACCTCGGCCTGCTCAATGGCGGCCGATACTTCGCCTTCGCCGCCGGCGTGGGCGTCGACGCGCGAATGATCGCGGAGACCGGTGCTGCCGCGAAGCAGCGCTTCGGCATTCTCGCGTACGCCACGACCGCCATGCGCGCTGCCCTGCAATGCCGTACGGTGAAGACGCGCGTGACAGTGGACGGCGAGCGGTTCACGGGACAGGCGGCGGCGGCGCTGGTGGCCAACATGGGAAACGTGCTGAATGGGCTCATCATGCTCGGTCCCGACATTCGCAGCGACGACGGTCAGCTCGACGTGTGCCTGTTCACACCGCGCGGGACCGCGGAGGCGGTGGGCGTCGCCTGGCGGATGTTCCGCGGGGGGCTGAAGGACGGGCCCACGATGATGTTTCGCCGGGGCAGCGTCATTCGTGTGGAATGCGACCCGCCCCAGCTCTTCCACGCCGACGGCGAACTGCTGGGCAGTACTCCCTTCGAAGCCCGCATCCAGCCAGGAGCGGGGACGTTTGTGGTGAATGGTCGTTGGTAGCTGGTCGCTGGTCGCTGGTGGTTGGTCGCAGGATCAGCGACAGCAGCTGGTAGATGGAAAAGGCGGGAGGGGGGAGTACCAGCTATCATCAACCAACGACCAGCGACCAGCGACCAACGACCAGCGACCAGCGACCAACGACCATCATGGAACCTGACACGATGACATGCCGCTCGTGCGGCAAGCCGGAACGAGCATCGGAAGGATATCCGTGTGCGGATTGCGGGACGTTCATCTGTCTGTCCTGTACGCTGCGCGGTGTGATCCGGTGCGCGCCGTGCGCGGCGAAATCCGAATTGCCGGAGACGCGTGCGTGAGTGACGTGCAGGTGGTACGGCCCCGCTTCCTGATTGGTGAGCGGGTGTGCACCGTGCTCGGCGAAGCCTGGTTCGACGCATCAGGCAGGACGTGGAAAGGGCGGCTCGTGTTCATCCCCCTCGATCGTTCGTTGTCGCGCAACCTGGCGTCCAACGCCGTGGCACGCGGTGCGCGGCGCAGCGACGTGGCGCGTCAGTTGCGCGAGACGAGCGATCGCGTGATCGACAAGGCCTTTCGTGCGATCCTCGCGCCACGCCAATCGGGCCGCCGTGGGCGCTGACTTCACGGCGCTCGGGCTGGCCATCGGCCATGCAACGAATCATGCGGGTGGCACGGGCCTCACGGTGGTGCGCGGGATCTCGGAACCATTCAGAGCGGCCGCCGCGATCACGGGACGTGCCACCGGAACGCGCGAACTCGATGCGCTCTCACCGCGGCACCTCGTGGACCGCGTGGACGCGATCCTTCTCACCGGGGGCTCCGCGTACGGACTGGCCGCTGCGGCGGGCGCGATGCATTGGATGGAAGAGCGACGTCGAGGATTTCCGGTCAGCGGCGGGGTCGTGCCCATCGTGCCGGCTGCGGTGATCTTCGATCTCGCGCCGCTCGGCGAATTCACGGCGCGCCCCGACGCGGCGATGGCCTACGCGGCGTGTGAGCATGCGCGCCCCGTGCCGGTGGAGGAGGGCAGCGTTGGCGCCGGCACAGGCGCGACCGTCGGGAAGGCCGCGGGCGCTGCGCGTGCCATGAAGGGCGGATTCGGCTGCGCGCTCGAGCACGAGGGTGACGTCATTCTCGGAGCCATGGCGGTGGTCAACGCTCTGGGCGATGTGCGCGATGCACGGGGACGCATCATCGCCGGTGCGCGCGCCGTTGCGGCGAACGGCGGATTCCTGGATGGCGAACGTGCGCTTGCGCAGGGGAGCGCCGCGCGGATACGGCCGGAACGCGACGCCGTAGCGGCGGAGAATACGACGCTGTGCATCGTCTCGTCGAACGTGGCGCTGTCGCGCGTGGAACTGGCACAACTTGCACAGGCGGCATCCGCGGCGCTCGCGCGCCGCATCACGCCTGTGGGAACGAGCTTCGATGGCGACGTCATCTTTGCGACGGCGCCACTGGAGGGCGTCACGGCTCCGCCGTTGCAGGTGGAGACGCTGGCCGTTCGGGTGCTGTCCGACGCCATCGAGCGCGCCGTGCGGTTCGCCCGTGGGCGCGACGGCATCCCCGGACTGGCGGACGGGAGCAACCCGTGAGCGATAAAGTCATGCTGGTCGATCAGGCCACGCTGCTGGTGGACGCCGCCGTCACACCGCTGCAGGCCGAGCCGCGCGCGGGAAGCGAGCAGGTATCGCAGACGCTGGCTGGACATCGGCTGACGTGCATCGAGCGGCGCGACCCCTGGCTGCGCGTGCGCGCGTGGGACGGCTATGAAGGGTGGTTGCATCAGGGCTACCTCGCCTCCGGCAGTACATCCACAGCACGCGACAGCGATGCCGTGGGCCGGATCTCGCTCGGCTGCGCGGTGCGCGAGCGCACCGGACGCGTACGCGCGCTCCCGCTCGGCGCGGTGCTCGACGGTGATGCGGCAGTCGTACGCGGCGACGTCGTGCCGTCTGGCACGCGCGCCGAGCGCTTCCCGTGTGACGGTGCGGCAATCGCGCAGAGCGCCATGGGGCTGTTCCAGGGCACGCCGTATCAGTGGGGTGGCATCACGCCGTGGGGAGCGGACTGTTCAGGCATGGTGCAGACCGTCTTCAGGCTGCATGGTATCCCGCTGCCGCGCGATGCCCGACAGCAGGCCGAGCATGGGGCCCCGGGACCGGATACCATCGAGCTGCTCGAGGCGGGAGATCTGCTGTTCTTCTCCGATCGCGCGGATGGCTGTATCACGCACGTTGGTATCGCGCTCGGCGCATTGCGGATGGTTCACCTCGCCCTGGGCCGAGGCGGCTACCGCATCGAGCTGCTCACGGACGGGGATGATGCATACGTCACGGCGTTGCGCGATCGGCTGCGGCTGACGAGGCGAATGGTCCCGGCAGAACAGGCACGCGGGTAGTGCAGACGTACGTGCGGGCCCGTCGCGATGTCGTGGTGCCCCTGACTGTCGTCCTCAACTCACCATGCCGCCCGAGGGAATCACGCTCTCCGCGCGGACGTGCAGCTTGACGTCGCCGTGCGACACGCCATCGAGTGCGACCTGCATGGCGTAGGTGCCCGTGCTGTCGAGCGGCAGATCAATGTTGGCAATGAGAGGGAAGTCCATTTCCGTGACCGCCGCGGGAGGCTGCGCGACGTTCAGCTCGCCATTGGACGTCCACAACTCGTTGCCGGCGGGATTGACCCAGCGGAGCGTGATGGTGTGCGTGCCCACGTCGGTGCGCGTTCCCTTGAGGCGCACCACGAGACAGGCGCGGGGATGGATCGTGGGCAGGCCGGCCACCTGCACGGCGTCGAACACACCCAGGATGTTGAGCTTGCCTTCCTGAGACAGATTCGCCGCGTCGGCGAACAGCGCAAAGGACAAGTGCATACGCAAAGGTAGAGAAATCCGGAGATCGCGGCCAGCCGCTGCCGCGCGGTTTCGCGAGGCCGTAGCTTTGAGCATGGCTTCACGTGTTCAGACGACCATTGCGCCCGGTCGTGTCGAGGTTCCGGCACGGCCGGGCATTTCGCGCACCGACGCGCTGGTGCTCTTCACGGCGCTCGTGTGGGGCATCAACTACACGGTCGTCAAGTACGGGACCACCAGGCTCGATCCGCTCGCGTACAATGGCGCGCGCATTCTCATCGCCATCGCCGTCTTCGGCGCGATGGCGGCGCGGCGTCCGGGCCGCCGTCCCATTGCACGCTCGGATGTGATCGCGCTGCTGGCGCTCGGCCTGCTCGGTCACGGCGTGTATCAGTATCTGTTCGCCGAGGGTATCGCGCATACGCGCGCGGGCAGTGCGGCGCTGGTGCTGGCGGCGACGCCCGCGTTCACCGCGATCATTGGACGGGTCCTGGGCATCGAGCGCATTCGCCGGCGCGGCGCGGCGGGCATTGTGCTCTCCGCGGCCGGCATCGCGATCATCGTGTACGGTGGCGCGAGGCATCAGTCCGGCTCGCCAACGCTCTATGGCAATCTCCTCATCCTGGCGGGCGCGGCGTGCTGGTCGGTGTATACGGTGCTGCTCAAGCCGTTCACCGCGCGCGTGTCGCTCGTGGACCTGTCCGCGATCACACTGGTGGGGGGTGGCATTCCGCTGGTGTTGTACTCGATTCCCGCCATGGCAGCCACGTCGTGGACGCACGCCGGGTGGCTCACCTGGGGCGCGATCATCTACAGCGGACTGGGCTCGATGGTGCTGGGCTATCTCTTCTGGTATCGCGGCGTGCGTGTCCTGGGTCCCACGAGCACCGCCATCTACTCCAACGTACAGCCGGTGATTGCGCTGCTCGCATCGTGGGCGCTCATTGCCGAGGTGCCAACGCTCTGGCAAGGGCTCGGTGCCGCGACCATCATCGCCGGCGTTCTCCTGACCCGCTCGTGAAGCTCGTTCTCTTCGACATTGACGGCACCCTGCTCTGGACCGATGGCGCCGGCCGTCGCGCCATGACCGCCGCACTCGAGCACGTGTTTGGCGGCGCGGGGCCTACGGACTATCGCTACGATGGCAAGACCGATCCACAGATCGTGCGTGATCTCATGCGCGCCGCGGGGCACTCCGACGCCGCGATCAGCGAGGGGATGGAGCCGCTCATCCGGTTCTATCTCGCGCGACTCGAGGTGGAGCTGGCGTCGGGCATGCATACGCACGTGTTCGAGGGAGTGCTGCCGCTGCTCGACATGCTCGGCGCGCGCAGCGACATCGTGCCCGGACTGCTCACCGGGAATCTGCGCGCCGGAGCCGCGCTCAAGCTGCGTTCTGCGGGCATTGACATCGGGCGCTTTCGCGTGGGTGCATTCGGGTCCGACCATCATCACCGTCACGAGCTGCCGGCCATCGCGCAGCAGCGCGCCGCGCAGGATCTCGGGCTCGATGTGCCGGGGAGCCGCATCCTCGTGATCGGCGACACGCCGGCCGACATCGCGTGCGGTCGCGCGCTCGGCGCGCGCGCCATTGCTGTGGCCACGGGGCGCTACTCGGTTGATGAACTGGCCGGTCATGATCCCTGGGCCGTTTTTCCCACGCTGGCCGATACCGCGGCCGTCATGGAGAGCATCGATCGTGCGTGAGGTGGAGCTGAAGGCCGTGGTGGACGACTGGGACGGCTGCTGCCGGCGCGTGAGTGATGGCGGCGGCACACTCGTGTTCGCGGGCCGGCTGGAGGACCGGCGGCTGGATACGCCGGCGCGTGACTTCGCGCGGCGCGAGGAGGTGATTCGACTCCGGATCTATCGCGGCGGGACGGCGAGCAGGGCGGAACTGGGGTGGAAGGGGCCCACCGAACATGCCAGCGGGTACAAGGTGCGCGAGGAGATCCAGACCGCCATTCCGGAGCCGCACGTCGTGGCGCAGGTCCTCGAGCGCATCGGCCTGGTCGTCACGCGTGTCATCGATCGCGAGATCGCGCAGTACGACGTCGCCGGTGCCACGGTGCGCTTCGAGCGGTATCCGCGCATGGATGATCTCGTCGAGGTCGAGGGGAGCCCGGAGAATATCGAGCGCGCCATCGCCGTGCTCGGCATCGCGCGCGAGGCGTTCACGTCGGAGCGTCTGCCGAAATTCGTGCGACGCTACCAGGAACGCACCGGACAGCAGGCGGCATTGTGCGACGAGGAGCTTGACGGCATCATGCGCTACGATCTGGAGGACGCGTGAGATGAGCGACGCGGCGATTCCGGTGCGCGCGATGATCTCGAGGCGTGTGGACGGGCGCGACGTCTCCATGGAGGCACTCGTGACGCTCGAGGCCGGAGCGCTCACGCTGGCGACCAGTCGGGGTCGCGTCACGCTGCCGATCACGGTGATCAGCGGGGCGCGGGAAGAAAATGGCATTCTGCTCGTCTATCGTCGTCAAGGCGACGTGGTGCGCATGGGTCCGGCCCCGGAACTCGGCGCCCTGGCCGTGGCGCTCGAGCGGCACGTCCACACGCTGCCCGAACTCACGCGTTCGCTGCGGGCCATGGGGTCGCGCCGCGCGGCCGCCAGTCCGGAGCATGATCGGTTCTTCGCGCCGTTGATTTCGGCGCGGCGCGCGGCGGAAGGGGGACGCTCGACCACGGTGACACTCGACGCGTTCCGCGCGCCCGGATTGCGCGCGTCGCTCCTGCACGCGCTGGCGACGTTCGCCGCGGAGCGCTACCCCGATGAGCCACCGGAGCGACGCGCGCTGGAAGCGGAGCTCGTGGACGATCTGGCGCCACTGCTCGCACGATTGGATGCGCTGGATGCGGCGCGCACTTCATTCGATCAATCGCCCGATGCGAACCGCTACGACGCCTGGCGCACGTGGACGACGGCGCTCCAGCGCGTGTTCGAGAGCGCGGATGAAATCTGGGAGAAGTTGCGCGCGGTGCTCGATCCGGAGCGCCGTGGCCGGCTCTCGCGATGGCGCCGCCTCATGCGGCGGACCGGATCCGGACGAGGGCGCGCGCGATGATCATCGGCATGGGCGTGGATCTCGTGGACATCGCGCGGGTCAAGAAACTGCTTGCCTCGAAGGGGAGCCGGGCTGTCGAACGGCTGTTCACGCCGGCGGAGGCGGCGTATGCGATGCAGCGCGTTCATCCATACGTGCACCTGGCCGCGCGCATTGCCGCAAAGGAAGCGGCATACAAGGCGCTTTCGGGCACGGACGAGGCACGCGGGCTGAGCTGGCGCGAGATGGAAGTCGTGCTCGATGCGCTGGGGCGTCCGTCACTCGCGCTGCATGGAAAAGCGGCGGTGCGCGCTGGGGAACTGCACGTCGCTTACGCATGGCTGTCGCTCTCGCACAGCGAGGCGACGGCGGGCGCGGTGGTCGTCCTGGAGCGGCTGGGTGGCGTCGCGGAACGGTAGCGACTCCACGGTAATACCGATACATTCAGTCGGAATGAGGTTCAGAACCATCCTCAGCAGCGCGCTCGTTGTGGCGCTCGTCGTCGCCGGGGCGGGGAGCCTGCGTGCGCAGGAGAGTCCCGCCCGGCGACTGTCGAGCATCGTCGGGGTGGCGGTCGAGGAGTACTCGAAGGGCATTGATGCGAAAGGCCGGCTGATCTCCCAGCAGGAATACCAGGAGACGGTCGGCTTTCTCACTGATGCCCAGGACGTCGCGACGCGGCTGCGGGGCGACAGCGTGATGACGGTTCGCGCGGTGCTCGACACGCTGGTGGCGGCGGTCCGCGCGAAGGTCACGCCCCAGGAGCTGAACCTCATTCACGCGCGCTTCGCCGCCGCGCTGGGTGGTGAGGGCGCGCTCGAGCTGCCCACGCACGTACTGAGTCTTGCGGACGGGCGTTCGATCTTCGAAAAGAACTGTGCATTGTGTCACGGCGAGCGAGGGCTGGGTGACGGGCCGGCCGCCAGGGAAATCCATCCAGCGCCACCTGCCATCGGCAGCGCGGACAGCATGACAGAAACGTCGCCGGCGCTGATGTATCGGGTGATCTCGGTTGGCGTGCCACGGACGCAGATGCCGGCGTGGGGTGCTGCGCTCACGGCTCAGCAGCGATGGGAGGTCGTGAGCTACGTTCAGACGCTGCATTCCACGCCCGCCGAGCGGGCGGAGGGTGAAGGGCTGTTCCTGCAGCGGTGCGCCACCTGTCACGGCAACGCCGGGTTGCTCGATGGTGCCGCGACGCATGCGCTCGTGCCGTTGCCGCCGGAGATCGCGTCGTTCGCGTGGCAGGCCGAGCGCAGCGACACGCAGATCGCGGCCGCCATTCGAAACGGGATACCGGGCAGCACGATGCCGCCGGCGCGTGACCTCGCTGATTCGGATGTCGCCAAGCTCGTGGCCTACGTGCGATCGCTGCCGGCGCGGCGCGGCGTCATTCCGGCAACCGCATCGGCCGACACGAGCGCTGACGCGGCCGCGAAGAAGGTGCTGGGGTTGCTCGACCAATCGCTTGCGGCCGCGCAGACGGGGCGCATGAGCGACGCGGGTGATCGTGCGTTCGACTCGTACATCGCGTTCGAGCCGCTGGAAACGGTGGCGCGCGCCAAGTCGCCGGGGCTGGTGGCCGCCATGGAGCAGCGCTTCGCGGACTTCAAGGGCGCCATCCGCACGAACGATCTGCGATCCGCGCAACGCTCGCGCGATGCCATCGAGGCAAGCCTGCCAGCCGTGGTGGGTCTCACACACACATCGAACGGGGGCTGGAGCGCGTTTTTCCAGTCGTTCCTGATCATTCTGCGTGAGGGATTCGAGGCGATACTGGTCATTGGCGCCGTGGTGGCATTTCTGATCAAGACGGGGAACCGTGAGCGTCTCCGATCCATCTGGCTTGGCGCAGCGCTGGGTGTCGTGGCCAGTCTGTTGACGGCGGTGGTGCTCCAGACGGTGCTTCGCGCCGTGCCGGCGAGCCAGGATCTGCTGGAGGGGATCACGATGCTGATCGCCGTCGCCGTGCTGTTCTCGGTGAGCTACTGGCTCATCTCCAAGGTGGAGGCGGCGCACTGGCAGCAGTTCATTCGCGAGAAGGTGACGACGGCGCTGCAGCATGGTGGCGGACGGGCGCTGGCGTTCGTCGCATTTCTCGCCGTGTATCGGGAGGGCGCGGAGACCGCGCTCTTCTTTCAGGCGTTGTTTGGCGAAGGCGCGCACATGATCGTGCCGCTGTCGCTCGGCATTGTGACAGGCGGCGTGGCGTTGGCGATCATCTTCATCCTGTTCTATCGCTACGGCGTGCGCATCCCGTTGCGTCCGTTCTTCGCCGTGACGAGCGTGCTGCTGTACTACATGGCGTTCGTGTTCATGGGCAAGGGCATTCGCGAGCTGCAGGAAGTGAATGCACTGTCCACGACGCTGCTGCACGGATTCCCGCACGTGGAAGCGATGGGAATCTTTCCGACGGTGGAGGGGTTGAGCGCGCAGCTCCTGCTGTTGCTGCTGTTCATTGCGGCGCTGCTGAAGACGTTCTGGCCCCGGCGGGCCGTGACGCTGCCGACGATTCCGCCGGATGCGTCGCCCGCGGCGGTGGTGGACCAGCATGTGTCGTCGGTGGAACAGACGGTCGCGCGGCTGGAGGCGCGAGTGGCAGCGCTGGAAAAGGAGCTGGAGGGGCGGGATCCGGAAGACCCGCATTCGCTCTCAGGCGGCACGTCATCAGGGATCAACGTGCGCGAGTAGGCCGCGGCGCGGTGCGGCTGGATGCCGCGCTACGTCATGCGCTTCACCAGCTTACTGACGTAGTGCAGATATTCGTCGAACTGGACGTAGATCGCATGGCGGGGTGTGTGGAGATACTTCACGCCGCCGGTGAGATTGGGGCGAGGGCCGGTGCGGAGTGTATGAAACCACGCGGCGCGCTCCGGCGCATCCACTTCCGCGCGCAGCAGCGCCGCCACGAGCGCGGCCTGCTTGCTCACCACCGGGAAGGCGGCCCCGTCGGTCTCGAACAGGCCAATGACGAAGAGACCGCGCTGATCGGGGAACACGTTCAGGAACGGCAGTGGCGTACCGTCGTGCAGCGGCACGAGCCCGGGATCGAGCACGGGGAGCGTGGCGCGATACCCCGTCGCATACACGATGAGGTCGAACGTTTCCTCGCTGCCGTCGGCGAAGCGCACGCGGTCGCCGCTCAGCTCCCGCACATCCGGCTTCGCGCTCACGTCACCGTGCGCGAGATGATGGAGGATCTGGGTGTTCATGATGGGGTGCGTTTCGAGCACCTTGTGGTCCGGTTTGGGCAAGCCGTAGCGACGCAGATCACCCACCAG
>JBOHTE010000826.1:0-1186 GCA_050733555.1 Gemmatimonadaceae bacterium
GGGCAGCCCATGGGGCTGCCCCGTCCGTCGGCAATCTGTTCCGATCACATCCTTCCATTACCGATTATTCGTGCGCTGATTCTGCTCCCACGCGCTCGCGCACCGCACCGATGTCGCGCACCGGACGGATCTCCACACACCCGGTGCTTACCCAGGGAAAATGCGCGGCGATTCGTACCGCCTCGTCCATATCTTCGGCTTCAATGAGGTTGAAGCCGCCCAGCACTTCCTTGGTCTCGGCAAATGGACCATCGGTGGCCGTGAGCCGGCCGTTCCGCAGGCGCACGGATTTCGCCCTCGGCGCGTCCTCGAGCATCTGCGACTCCAGGAGCTTTCCCTTCTCTCGCAGACCGTCCGCATGCGCCAGGCAGTCGCGCATGGACGCATCGAACTGCCCCTCAGGCATCGCGTCGAGCCGTTGCTGCTCGTTGTAGATGAGAAGCATGAATTGCATGATGACCTCGTGCTGATTGATTGCACCCAAGGGGCAGCCCAAGGGGCAGCCCCATGGGCTGCCCCTGCCCCGCCTACGGCGCCTGCGCGGTACTGATCACCGCCACTGCACCCTTCAGGCCCGCCGCACTCGCCTCCAGTCGAATTTCACCACCGTCGCGCGCCGACTGCACAATGGCGCAACACAGTCCGTTGAACGCGCTTCGCGTGCCGGCGTGATCCGCTTCGTGGCTCGATGGATCGCCGTTGCCGACGCCGAGCAGCCTGCCCGCGCCCGACGTCCGGAACGTAATTCGATCGCGCGCCGTTGGCACCGTTTGCCCGGACGCATCCGTCACGCGAACCTCCACTACCGACACGTCGCGGCCATCCGCCGCGATGCGGGTGCGATCCGGCACGAGCTGGATCGCCGCCGCCGCGCCCGTCGTCTCACGCTTCGCCGTGAGCACGACACGATCGCCCGTATAGCCACGCGCTTCGAGCGTGCCCGCCGCATACGGCACCTTCCACGCCACGTGACCGCCACGCGTCACACGCTGCGCCCCCGGATTCACGGCCTTCCCGTTGAGCAGGAGCTCCACACGATCGAGATTCGTATGACACCACACGTCCATCATGTCGCCCTCACGCCCGGCCCAGTTCCAGTGCGGGAACAGGTGCAGCACCGGCTCCGACCCCCACCACGCCTGGTAGTAGAAATAGTTGTCCTTCGGGAAGCCGCACGTATCCATGA
>JBOHTE010000827.1:0-2272 GCA_050733555.1 Gemmatimonadaceae bacterium
GTGGCAGCGTGCTTCCTGCGGCATCCACCGCGCAGGAAACCGACCATCCCCTTGCCGCGTTCGCGACGCGGCACGTGGTGGTGTTGCCGGTGCACTTCCTCGGCATGGGTGATTCGCTGGGCTGGGCCGCGCAGATTCCCGATACGCGCGCATATCTCGACGAGGTGGATGCCGAGATTCACTTCGCGCTGTCGAACGTGGGAGTCAAGGATGTCTGGGTATTTCCCAAGGCGCTCGTCGCGATGTCCAGGCGCAATCCGGGATATCTTCCCAATCCCTACGAGCTCGCCGCGCAGTGGCTGCGCCCGCCCATGAAGAAGAAGGTTCCGCCGCAGCTTCCGGAGCCGTTCGGTTCGCAGATCCGCTCGCTGGTCGCCATGGAGGACGAGGGACAGTACGTGCTATTTCCCGTCGAGATCCGTTTCGCACCCGCCGGTTCGGGAATGGAGCGTGCGGTGGTTCGTGTCGTGCTGCTCGACGCGCGGCGCTCCCGGGTTCGCTGGATGGTGGACGTCCAGGGCGATCCCGCATCGGCCTTCTCGCCCGCCCTTGCCGCGAGTGTGGCCGAGCATCTCGCTGATCTCGTAGGCGACCGGTAACGCTGGGTGGCCGTGACGACAACCGTTCTGCACGTGTCGGACTTGCATTTCGGCAATCCCGCGGTGCCGGCGCTGATTGACGCGATCGAGGCGATGATCGCCGAGCGGCACTTCGACGTCGTCGCCGTCTCCGGCGACCTGTCGCAGCGCTCGCGCGCCGGCGAGTTCCTGCGGGCGCGCGCCTTTCTGCGCGACGCGCGCCGCGTGAGCCAGGTCATCGTGATTCCCGGCAATCACGACGTGAAGTGGTGGCGCGCACCGATCGGCATAGGCAGCCGCCGCACGATGTTCGCGAACTACAAGCGCTACATCGCTCCGGATCTCGAGCCCGTGCTGCATGTGCCCGGCGCGACGTTCGTCGGGCTGCTCACGGCGCACGGCGTGAAGACACACACGCTCACGTGGAATCCGCGGGACATCGGCGTGGTGGGTGACGTGCGCCGATCGCAGATCGAGCGCGTGCGGCGCGTGTTCGACGAAGCGCCGCGTGATGACCTCCGCGTGATCGTCATGCACCACAATCCGCTCAAGGGCGAGCTGTCGCGGCGGCACGGGCTGGTACACACGCGGCGCGTGCTGGGCGCGTTTGCGGATCTTGGCGTGGACCTGGTGCTCTGCGGCCACGACCACCAGGAGGCGATCGACTTCGTGGAGCACACGCGGCGCGGCACGGTGGTCTCCACCGCGGGCACGGTGTCGAATCGGTCGCGCGGGGGCAGGCCGTCGTCGGTGAATGTCATCGAGATGTCGCCGGCGCACATCCAGGTCTCGACGCTCATCTGGACCAGCGCGGCGAGCGGTTTTCAACCGGGTCCGGTACGCACGTTCTCGCGATGAAGCGGCTGCGCTCACTGTTCGTGCGCACGCCGGCGCAGTTGCAGCTCGAGCTCGATGTGCCTCCCGGCAACGCCGACGACCTGCTCGTCCGGCTGCGCACCATGGGTCTCAGGGACATCGATCGCTGCAGTCTCACGCGGAATCGGGCCGTCATGGTGAGCTACCAGGGCAGTGCTCTGCGGGTGCACGAGCGCTATCTGCACGCGCCGGATGAGGTGCACCGCGCCATCGCGCGTTTCGTCAGCGGTCGAACGCGAACGGAACGCGCCGCCGCACGCGCCATCATCCTCGCGTACGCGCCGGAATCCGCCGAGCGCCAGGCGCCGTCGCGTCCGCGGCGCACCGAGCGCATGAGTCCCGCGGATCGCGCGCACGTCAGCACGCTCACGGCCTGTCATGCAGATCTCAATGCCAGGCACTTTGGCGGAACGCTGCAACCGATCCGCATCCGGGTGTCGGGTCGCATGCGGAGCCGGCTGGGACAGTACACCGCGGCGACCGCCGCCGGCGAGCCTTCGGACATTGCCATCAGCCGCGCGCACATCCGTCGCCACCCGTGGCCGGAGGTGGTGCACACGCTGCTGCACGAGATGGTGCACCAGTGGCAGGCGGAGCACGGCCATCCGCTCGATCACGGTCGGGCGTTCCGGCGCAAGGCCAGGGAAGTGGGAATTGCGCCGCGGGCGGTGAGGTAGCGGCCTCCCTCCCGCCGCCCCGCCCCGGGGAATCGGCAATCGGGAATGGGGAATCGGGGAGGAAGACCTCCCCCCACCGCACCCCACCGCCTTTTTTTCACCGCCGCCCCACCCCGCTCCATCATTCCCCATTCCCACGAT
>JBOHTE010000828.1:0-12658 GCA_050733555.1 Gemmatimonadaceae bacterium
AGCTTGCACTGCGCCACCCGGGATCACCCGCTGCGCAGGAGAACCTGGGCGAGATGATCGGCGAGGTGGACCGGCTCGACCGGCGCATCAGCCATCTGCTCAACTTTTCGCGTCCGGCGCCGGGACATCCGCTGCGCGAGAACGCGACGCAGCTCGTGAACGGACTGCTGGCATCACTGTCAAAGCTGGCCGACGGACGTGGCGTGTCGCTCGACGTGTCGCTCGACTCCGCACTCCCCGATGCACACATGGATCCCATACAGATGGAGCAGGCACTGCTCGAGATCGTCGCCAACGCGATGGATGCCATGCCGAAGGGGGGACGGCTGCGTCTCGCGACTCACAGCGACACGGATGCGCATCGCGACGGCACGGTCGTCATCGAGATCGCCGATTCAGGCCCCGGCATTCCGGCCGACCTTCTCGCGTCCGTCTGCGAGCCGTTCTTCACCACGCGCGCGGACGGTACCGGGCTCGGTCTCGCGATCGCGAAGCGCTACGTGGAACAGAGCGGGGGAACGCTGGCGATCACGAGCGGCGCGGGGGAGGGCACCCGGGTGTGCATCGCGTTTCCCGCGCTGCCGGGTGAGGACGCCGCCGGCCGTGGCGCCGCGCACGATCCGGTTGCGCATTCAGGGAGAAGCACATGAGCGGGGGGACGGTGCTCATCGTGGACGACGAGCGCACGCTCGCGCGTTCGATCCGGGCGTACCTCATCGAGTCGGGGTACGAGGCCGAATCCGCCGAAGACAGCGACACGGCCCTCGAGATGCTCGAGCGCTTGCGGCCGGACGTGGTCGTTGCCGACGTACGCCTCCCCGGCGCGAGTGGCGGCGGCATGGAGCTGCTCAGGCGCATTCGCGAGTTCGATCCCGCCACGCAGGTCATCATGATGACGGCGTACGGAACGATCGAGGGAGCAGTGGAGGCGGTGAAGCTCGGTGCCTTCGATTACCTCACGAAGCCGATCGATCTGGAGGCGTTGCGCATGCTGGCCGACCGCGCGCGCGAAAGCGCGCGGCTCAGACAGGAGCTGTCGTACTATCGCCAGCGCGCGGCGCCCGACGTGCCGTTCGCCGGCATTGTGGGCGAGTCGCCGGTGATGCGTGGCGTGATGGACCAGGCGCGCCAGATCGCCTCACTCGACGACACGCCGCCGGTGCTCATCACCGGCGAGACCGGTACGGGCAAGGGACTCGTCGCGCGCACGATTCACGCGTCGGGATCGCGTGCGTCCCGGCCGTTCATCGAGATCAACTGCACGGCGCTCCCGGGCACGCTCATGGAGGCGGAGCTCTTCGGATATGAGCGCGGCGCCTTCACGGATGCGAAGTCGTCCAAGATCGGCCTCTATGAAGCGGCGCAGGGCGGCTTTCTCTTCCTCGATGAGGTTGGCGACATCGAACTGTCGCTGCAGGGAAAGCTGCTCCGCGCCATTGAAGAGCAGACGGTGCGACGCGTGGGTGGGCTGCGCGACCGCAAGATCGACGTCCGCATTCTCGCGGCGACGAATCGCGACCTCGAGCACGAGGCGCAACGCGGCGAGTTCCGCAAGGATCTCTACTTCCGCCTTGCGGTGATCCTGCTGCGGCTGCCGCCACTGCGCGAGCGCGGCACCGACATCCTGCTGCTCGCCGAACGCTTCCTTGCCCAGTTCCGCACGAAGTACGGCCGCCCGATCCGTGACATCGACGCATCGGCGCGCGATCTGTTGCTGGCGTATCCCTGGCCCGGAAACGTGCGCGAGCTCAGCCACGTGATCGAGCGTGGTGTGCTGTGGAGTCGCGGGCCCACGCTCGGCGCTGAGCACCTGTCGCTCACGAGCGCATTGCTGGCGACGTCGCACGAGTCGAACGTCAGCGAAGGCGGGACTTCTTCACCGACGCCTGCAGCATCGCAACCGGTGACGGAGGGCGATCTGGATCTGCCGCAGTGGGAGCGCACGATGATCGAGCGTGCGCTGCGCGAGGCCGGCGGCAACCAGACCCGGGCCGCGCAGCGGTTGGGCATCAGTCGTGACACGCTGCGCTACCGGCTCAAGAAGTTCGGAATTCAGGGGTGACACGCCGTGGGTGATTTCCCCCACGCTGGGTCAAATTTCCCAGCAGAATCGATCGACCTGGCGATGCGGCGCCAGCACTCCTGGCGTCGTAGTTCATGCTCATCAACGCGTTGCGCGAGTCGCAGGCCCCAGCGTACCGCGTGGTACGCGCGCTGCATTGGATAACCGGTCGTCGGACCGACTCGCGGCCCGATTGGGTGATTTCACCTACGTTCGGCGACTGGATTCCATTGGGATCGCGCCATCATAACAAGTCTGGAGGGTGCCCGATGTCATGGACGAAACCTGAATTCGAGGTCGTGGAGGTCACGATGGAAGTGACCGCCTACGTCGCTCGGCGCTAAGCCTGCACCGGTGACGAACGGAGCCCGGCACCCAGGGGCTCCGTTCCTCATTCACACGTGACCAGTACAGAAGCGCTCGCCCCGCCTCGCGGAACTGGAGCAGCGGGGCCCGCCGCGTTGTCGCTGTCCGCGCCGACGACGGCGATGCCGCCTGCGCCGCCGATTCCCGTGCTCGACCGGCCGCTCACGCCCGTGGAGTTCGTTACCGCGCTGCGCGCGTTCCATTCGTCGTACTACGTGGAGCACCCGTTTCACCAGCGCATGCACGACGGCATGCTCTCGCGTCGTGAATTACAGGGGTGGGTGGCGAACCGGCTGGCATACCAGCGCACCATTCCGCGCAAGGATGGCGCGATCATCTCGAACTGTCCGGTTCCCGCCGTACGACGCCGGTGGATCCAGCGCATCATCGATCATGATGGGACCACAGACGCCGATGGCGGCATCGAGATGTGGATCCGTCTGGGCGAAGGGCTCGGCCTGTCGCGCGAGGAGATGGACGACGAGCGGCATGTGCTGCCCGCGGTGCGCTTCGCGTGCGACGCGTACCTGACGTTCTGCCGGACACACAGCTGGGTGGAGGGGTGTGCCTCATCCCTCACCGAGCTGTTCGCGCCGGGCATCATGCGCCGCCGCCTCGACGCGCTGCCGCTGCACTATCCGTGGATTCCCACCGACGCCTACGACTACTTCAGGAGCCGCCTCGTGCAGGCGCCTCGTGACAGCGAGCACGGTCTGGAGATCGTGACGACATACTGCACGACGATCGAGTCGCAATACCGGGCCTTCGACGCGCTGAAGTTCAAGATCGAGATGCTCTGGGTGTTCATCGACACCGTGCACAACGCCTATCACACGGAGCCGGCGGCGGTATCCCATGGCTGAACATCGCCCGACGACCCTGCTGGCCGAGCTCACACACCGCTGTCCGCTGCACTGTCCGTACTGCTCGAATCCGCTGGAGCTGGCCCGTTCGAGCGCCGAGCTGTCGACGATCGAGTGGAAGCGCGTGTTCACGGAGGCGCGCGCGCTCGGCGTGCTGCAACTGGGACTCTCGGGCGGCGAGCCGCTCGTGCGTCGCGATCTGGAGGAACTGGCGATGCATGCGCACGGCCTGGGGCTCTATCAGACGCTGGTGACGTCGGCCATTGGGCTCACGCACGAACGCGCCCAGCGGCTGCGGGACGCTGGCGTGGATCACGTCCAGATCTCGTTCCAGGATGCCGCACGCGAGAGCGCGGAGCGCATCGCCGGAACGAGGAGCTGGGACGCGAAGCACGATGCGGCGCGCCACGTTCGCGCGCTCGGATTCGCATTCTCGGTGAACGTCGTGCTGCACCGGGCGAACCTCGACCATCTCGAGGCCATCATCGACATGGCGGCCGAGCTGGGGGCCGACCGGCTGGAGCTCGCGAACACGCAGTACTACGGGTGGGCCGTGGTGAATCGCGCGGCGCTCATGCCGACGCGCACGCAGATCGACAGATCGGCGGAGATAGCGGATCGGGCGATCGAGAAGTACCGCGGGCAGATGCAGATCATTTACGTGCTGCCCGATTATTACAGCGAGTATCCCAAGCCCTGCCAGGGCGGCTGGGGCAACGTCTACATCGTGGTCGCGCCGGATGGGCGCGTGCTGCCCTGTCACGCGGCGTCACAGATCACGACGCTGACGTTCGACAGCGTGCGCGATCAGTCGCTCGAATGGATCTGGGAGTGCTCGGCAGCCTTTCGTGCCTTTCGCGGCGACACGTGGATGCTCCAGCCGTGCCGGAGCTGTCCGCGCAAGCACGCGGACTTCGGCGGGTGCCGCTGCCAGGCGTTCGCGCTCACGGGCGATGCGCGGAACGCCGATCCCGTGTGCGTGAAGAGCGCCGCGCGGGCGACGATCGATGCGATGCTGCGCGGCGATGGCGATGCGGCTGCGGTGGATATGGAGTACATCCCGCGGGAGATGCCGGCGCTGCGGGGTCCGGCACAGCTGAACGCGATCCACCATGTGCCTGGGACTCTGACTGATTGATCAACGACGCGGCATGAATCCGCCGCGGACGCGCGCATCTGGCGATGATCGGCACGGCTGGACATGATGCAGGGGTCACGATCCGGATGCCGGGATGCCAATGCGCGCGCTTTCACTCACAGCCTTTGCGGGATTCATGGTTGTCCCTGTGTGTCCCGCGCTCGCACGACCCGCACGCGCCGCACCGGCTCGGCCAGTCCAATCCGTATTGCCGGACACCGACTCGACGGGAGCGGTGCGCGACACGGCGACGATCATCCGTCTCGAGCACGAATGGCTTTCCGCACAGAACAGCGGCGATACCGCCACCATCCTGCGGCTGCTGGCGGATGATTTCGAGCGGCCAGTTCCCGGGGCGGGCCGCTTCGTCAACAGGAGCGACATTGCCGCGTTCTATCGTTCACACCCGCGTCCGGCTCCGTCCCGGGCGCCTTCGCGTTTCGAGACGCTCGCGGTGAGCGTGTACGGCGACGTTGCACTGGCGCGGGGGGTTGTTGCCGGCACGGATTCCGCGGGCCAGCCGATGCGTACGCTCTTCGTGGATGTCTTTGCGCGCCGCGACGGGAGATGGCGTGCGATCTCCGCCCAGGAGAATCTGGTGGCCCCTCGGTGACACGCCATCGCCGCGCGCTGCCGCGCTCGCGAGCGCGGACTTGCGAGGTCGCGTGGCGTACGCGAGGGTTCACTCACCGACTGCTTTCGCCACTCTGCCAGAGGTGCGCCGGTGCCGAGCGATACGTTCTACTCGATGATCAAGAGCCCCCTGGGCGACCTGCTCGTGAGTGGCAACGGTGAGGCCGTCACTCGGCTGTACATGGAAGTACGGCGCTGGGGCCCCGGGGATACCAGCGGATGGCGTCGCGACGATGCGTTGTTCGCCACCGTGCGTCATCAGCTCGATGAATACTTCGCAGGTGAGCTGCTGGCGTTCGACCTTCCGCTTGCGCCGGCCGGGACGCCCTTTCAGCAGCGGGTATGGAACGCGCTCAGCGACATTCCGTTTGGCGACGTCGTGAGCTACGGCACGATCGCGCGGCGGCTCGAGGCGCCATCAGCCGTGCGCGCCGTGGGCGCGGCGAACGGCCGCAATCCCATCTCCATCGTGATTCCCTGTCATCGCGTGGTGGCCGCGAACGGATCGCTCACGGGCTACGGCGGCGGACTGGAGCGCAAGAACTGGCTCCTGGAGCACGAGGCGCGCGTTCGTGCGGCGCGCGGGATGGTGGCTGCAGGCGCGCGGGTCTGACCGTCAGGAACGCGGAGCCCAACGTTCTTCCATTCACCTGTCCGAAAATGGCGAGCAGGTGTCCCGGGCCGCGCTAGATTTCGGTCATGATGTTCACCGCTACCTCACACGACCGCGCAACCGCCAGGGTTGCGCATACGATCACCGACTCACCGCTCGGTGCGCTGACGCTCGTCGCGCGCGACGGCATGCTCGCCGGTGTTTACTTCGATGGTCACGTTCGGGGCCCCGCACGGACGGCACTGGGTACGCGCGACGACGCGGCGTTCGACGCCGTGATCGAGCAGCTCGACGAATATTTCCGTGGCGAGCGCACCCGTTTCGACCTGCGGCTGGCTCCTCAGGGAGACGCATTCCAGCAGCGCGTGTGGTCGCTGCTGCTGCGCATTCCGTACGGCCAGACGCGTTCGTACGGACAGTTGGCCGCGGAGCTCGGCGACGCGTCGCTCGCGCGCGACGTTGGCGTGGCGAACGCGCGAAATCCGATTGCGGTGATCGTGCCCTGTCATCGCGTCATTGGCGCCAACGGCCGGCTGGTGGGCTACGCCGGTGGTCTCGAGCGCAAGCAGTTCCTGCTCGACCTGGAGGAATTCGGAGCTGTCATGGCGTTTTCGCTGCACTCCGTTCCACTTCCAGCACCGCGGTCCGCAGCACACCGTCCCGGCTCACCGCTGCGGCCATGAGCTTACGCGAGATGGGCCAGTCGGCGGTCGCGGTCGCGCGAGCGCGCATCTGACGAAACGCGCTGGCGGTGGTCTCGTGATCGCGGAACGGCACGGTCGGCACCGGTACTTCCGGCTCGCGGAGAGCGGGGTCGTCGCCGCACTCGAGGCGCTCATCAGTGAGGGCTCACTCGATCTCGACCATGGGGAATACCGCGTGATTCGTACGGGCATGAGGCGATTCGCCCACCTTGGCGTTAATGTGTCCGACGTCGTCGCGAGCGCACGGCACACCCGGCGCCCTCTGACTCGGGCCTGCCTGGATTGGAGCGAGCGGCGCTACCATCTCGCTGGCGCGCTCGGTGCGGCGCTCATCGATCGGTTCCTCAGTGCTGGCTGGGTCGAGCGCCACCGCGGTCGGCGACAATTGAGGCACGGCATTCTCTTCTTCACTCGACCCCGACGTTCGGCGCCATCGTCCTGACGAGAGCAGGAATCCAACTCATGATCCGAATCGGAACGGTGCGGGACCTGTGGAGGTATCCGGTCAAGTCGATGGCCGGTACGCCGACCCAGTCGGCCCAGCTCGGATGGCATGGCTTTGCGGGTGACCGACGGTTTGCGTTTCGCCGAGTCGGGGATTGCAGCGGGTTCCCCTGGCTCAACGCAAGTCGCCTTCCGGACCTTCTCCTCTACCGCCCGTTTGGGCAGGACGAGAGCACCGTCGAGCCGCTGCCGACGCACGTGCGAACGCCCACCGGGCAGGAACTGGAGTTGCGTAGCGAGGCGCTCCGCCGCGACGTCGCCGCCCGCTTCGGGAGTGACGTGGAGTTGATGTCGCTCAAGAACGGGATCTTCGATGATGCGTTCGTGTCCGTGATCAGCCTCGTGACGGTCGCGGCCGTCGGGCGTGAGGCGGGCGTGGGGCTCGATGTCCGGCGCTTCCGGCCAAACGTCGTGCTCGACACGGACGACGCCGAGCCGTTTCGCGAGGTTGGATGGGTGGGTGGAAGGCTTGTGTTCGGCGGCGCCGAGCCTCGCGTGATGGTGAACATCACGGCGGACGACGTGCGATGCATGATGATCAATCTCGATCCGGATAGCGCCCGGCAGGATGCCCGCGTGATGAGGGCGGTCGTTCGGCGACACGGCAACGTCGCGGGCGTATACGGGGCGGCCGGGCGAACCGGCACGGTCCACGTCGGACAGGAGGTGTGGCTCGAGCCGGACGACGTGCTCGCAGGTCGGGAGCTCAGGTCGAGCGAGCCGAAGCGCGCATCGAGCGGCGGTGGTCCGGCGGCATAGGGTTCGTCGCGCGCGCGCGAGGGTACGCGCATCCTCTCCCGCGATCACCACCCGCGGCGCGAACGGCGATCCCTCCGGCAGCTCCTCCGCGAAGCTCACGTACCACGGACGTACGGATTGGGAGATGTGCCGGTATACCCATTTTGAAATTCCGCTCCGCACAGGCGTCGGAACGCTTGGTAGGAGACGGACTCAGCGGCTATGCCGCCTTCGCCGGGACTGCCGCCCCTGGCGGAGGTGCCCGATCAGCGTCTGCGGTGCCCTCGACGCCCCTCAGCGGGCCGCGTAGTACAGGTAGTAGCCCGGGAACGGCTCACAGAACTTCTCGAGGAAACTGACCGGATCCCCCCGCTCCCGCGCGTGATTGCGCTGTATGCACTCGCTGGTATAATTCGCGCAGCAGCCACCGGTTTCGCGGCAGCTCCCGCGCTCTCCCTCCCTCGGGTCCGGGCGTGCATCAATTAGAATAATTGCAATGACGAACGACGCTCTCGAGCAACGCTTGCGCACCACGCTGGGCACGAGCTACTCGCTCGAGCGCGAGCTGGGGGGCGGCGGGATGAGTCGCGTCTTTCTGGTGCGCGACACGACGCTCGATCGCGATATAGTCGTCAAGGTGCTCTCACCCGACCTGGCCGCCGGCGTCTCGGCTGAGCGCTTCATGCGGGAGATCAAGCTCGCCGCGGGACTGCAGCAGGCGAACATTGTCCCGCTGCTCGCGGCCGGCGAGACGGACGGGCTCCCGTACTACACGATGCCATTCGTGGACGGGCTCTCGCTCCGCGCCAGGCTCGAGCGCAACGGCGCACTCCCGGTGGGCGAGGCGGTCTCGGTGCTCCGCGACGTGGTGCGCGCGCTGGCGTATGCGCATGAGCACGGCGTGGTGCATCGTGACATCAAGCCGGAGAACGTGCTGCTATCTGGCGAAGCTGCCGTGGTCACGGACTTCGGGATCGCCAAGGCATTGCGTGCATCGCGCACCGTTGCAGCCGGAGGCACGCTCACAGAGGCGGGGGTGAGCATCGGCACGCCGGCCTACATGGCACCGGAGCAGGCAGCGGGCGATCCGCATACGGATCACCGTGCCGACATCTACGCCCTGGGCTGCGTGGCGTACGAGGTGCTCACAGGCGCTGCGCCGTTTGCCCACCGAGCGCCGTATCAGCTCTTCGCCGCGCACATGACCGAAGTACCGGCGCCTGTTGCGAGTCGTCGGCCTGATGTGCCGCGCGATCTGGCCGCGCTCGTGATGCGCTGCCTGGAGAAGGACGCCGCCGTTCGTCCGCAGAGTGCCCGCGAGGTGCTCAAGACGCTGGACGCTCCAACCCTCAGCTCGACCACTGATAGCGGTGGCTCACGCGCGTCGTTAGCTGGGCGTCGCACCGTCGTACTCGGTGTCGTAGCTGTAGTCCTCGCGGCCGCGACTGCGGGCGGATGGGCGCTGCATCGGCGCGGTGCAGCGGCGGACGCCGCGACGAAAGCGGCTACTTCGGCTGCGTCAGCTGCCGCGGCGCACAGTATCGCGGTGCTTCCGTTCGAGAACCGGGGCGATTCGGCCGACGCCTACTTCGCCGACGGAATCACCGACGCCGTGCGCGGGAAGCTCACCGACATTCCAGGCTTGACGGTGATCGCGCGTGCGAGCTCGAACGCGTACCGCGGCAAGAGCACGACGCCGGACTCGATCGCCCATCAACTCGGCGTGCGTTATTTACTGACGGGCACCGTGCGCTTCGCCGGTACCGGTGGTGCGCGGCATGTGCAGGTGAGTCCCGAGCTCGTGGAAGTGACGAACAACGGCCATCCGCCTGAGAGCCGCTGGGAGCACCCCTTCGACGCAGCCGTGAAGGATGTCTTCGCGGTCCAGAGCGACATTGCCGGTCGTGTGGCGAGCGCGATGCAGGTGGCCATGGGCGACTCCGCACAGGCGCGGCTCGCCCAGGTGCCGACGCACGACCCGGCCGCGTACGACGCCTACTTGCGTGGTCAGGCAATCGGCCAGACGGGAGTCGATCCTGCCACACTGCGGCGCGCGATCGTGGCGTACGACGAGGCGCTCCGGCACGACAGCACGATGGTGGTCGCCTGGGCGGCTCTGTCGACATCGTCGAGTGGTCTCTATTTAGCATCCACGCCCTCCCCCGCGCTCGCACGCAAGGCGCTTGCTGCGGCCGAGCGTGCAATCGCACTCGACTCGACGCGCTGGGAAGGATATAACGCGCTTGCCCAGTACCATCTAAACGTCAAACGCGACCTCAACCAGGCCGCAACTGCCGTCGCGCGTGCGCGACAGCTCGCGCCGCAGGCTATCAGCCCCCGTGCCACGGCGGCGACGCTCGAAGCGGAGCGAGGGGATCTCGAGGCCGCGGTGCGCGATCTGGCGGAGACTGCACGGCTCGATCCGCGCAACGTCGAGGTCTGGTTTGTGAGTGGGTACGACCTCCTTCGGTTACACCGGGTACCGGAAGCGCGCGCGGCGGCTGACAGAGCGCTCGCCCTCGCACCCACGAACCCAGCCGCCATAGAGTGTCGCGTAGTCGCCGAGGCCGGAGCGGGCGATGTCCCGGCCGCACGTCGGGTGATCTCGCGCACAATGAGCGACGTACCGCGCGAGAAGGTCATTGCCTACCTCGCTATGTACAACGACCTGGGTTGGCTTCTGGACGCCGGCGATGCGCGGCTGCTCCTAACGCTCGGCCCCGAGGCGTTCGGTGGCGACCGCAGTACAATGGCCATCGTCCGCGCAGAGCAGTACGGCTGGAGCGGTGATATCGCACAGGCGCGAGCGTGGGGCGACACGGCCGCGCGATATTTCGCCGTCAACATACGCGCAACACCCAATGACCCGCAGCAGCACGTGTTTCATGGGCTGGCGCTCGCCTACGCAGGGCACGGTCGCGAGGCACTCACGGAAGTGGAGCGAGGACTCGCTCTACAGGGGCCGACTGCGGAAGCGCGGCAGTCGCTCTTTTACGCGTACTTCTCATACGTGGCTGCCCGCGTCGCGCTCCTCGCCGGCGACCGGAACCGCGCGCTCGCCTGGCTCTCCGACGCTCGGCGGTATCACTATTTGGCGACACCAGCGTGGCTTCGGGTGGACCCCACCTGGACGGCGCTCCGCGGCGACCCGCGCTTCGCCGCGCTCACGGCCGCGGAGTGATCGGAGCCGCGCAGTGCGATAGGGAGACTGCCGCACGAGCGAGAACTGGCGGGGGCTACTCCTCTATCTCGTGGCGCTGAACGATTTCCTGTATCTCGCAACTACTCGGCTGCGCCAGATCCCCCCAGCACCACGCGTGCGTTGCGTTGCATCCCGGCGAGTTTCGCGCGCTTCATCGGTGACTTGCGAAACGCCGCGCTGAACGCCTCCTGCGTCATCGCGAGAATCTCCGCCGCGAGCGTGCGCGCATCGTTCCCTGCAACGACCTCACGCGCCGCGAACGCACTCTCCGTCGCATCCCGAGAAAACTTCACGTTCCACGGACACACGTCCTGGCAGATGTCACACCCGTACACCAGCTCCCCCATCGGCTCTCGTAACGCCGCAGGGATTTCCCCGCGCAGCTCGATCGTGAGATACGAGATGCATCGGGTCGCGTCGAGCACGTGCGGTTCAGGCAGCGCCTGTGTGGGACAGGCATCGAGGCAGCGCCTGCATGTGCCGCAGCGGTCTGCTTCGAACGGCGCGTCCGGCGTCAGATCCATCTCCACGAACAACGAGCCGATGAAGAAGAACGAGCCGAGGGCGGGGTTGATGAGGGTCGTGTTCTTCCCGAACCAGCCAAGCCCCGCGCGGCGCGCGAGGTCGCGCTCGAGCACCGGCCCGGTGTCGACGTATGGGCGCCCATGCACCGCGTGGCCCACCTGCGCCTCGATCCAGCGGTGCAGCTCGCGCAGCCGGTCACGCATGATGTCGTGATAGTCGTCGCCGCGGGCGTAGCGGGCGACAGGCCCGGGCGGCTCGGTGCCACCGTAGTTCATCCCCACCACGATCGCGCTCGTGGCGCCGGGGAAGGGGAGCCGGCTGTCGCGCCGCTCGGCGGCCCAGCGTGACATGTACTGCATCTCGCCCGCGTAGCCGTGCGCGAGCCAGTCGTCGAACGCTGCGGCGGTGTCGGCGCGACCCAGCGTCGTGATGCCCACGAGATCGAAACCGAGTCCGTACGCCTGCGCCTTGATGCGCGGCTCGATGGCGCCCGCCGTGCTCTCGATCACAGGTCGTTCCCTACCCATCGGGCGTACCGGATGACATCCTCAGCCGGCGGCACCATGTCGTAATCGCCGTACGCGGTGTACATGCGCCAGCGCACGTACGGGCGCGACGGAAGCGGCAGCCATGGCGGCCTGCGATACCAGTCGCGGCGACGGAAGCGCCACGCGACGCGCAGCAAATCGCGCGCGAGCGACGGGCTCACCATCGCGCGGAGCGTGAGCGTTGCGACAAGGCGGGGCCAGGGCATGGTTATGACGTGCAGGTCAGCGTTCGACAGCCGGAAACAGAACTCTCCTACAATCTCACGGGTTCGTCGTGCTCTCTCAACTCGGATATCAGATCGTTTCGGTGACAGGTGCCGTGCTGGTGCTGGTCGGCTACGCGGCGTTGCAGCGCGGATTGCTCTCGCGCGAGGACCGGTGGTTCAATGCGTTGAACCTTGTGGGGTCGGCGCTGCTCGCATGGATCGCGATCGCCGACAAGCGGTGGGGGTTCATCCTGCTGGAAGTGATCTGGGCCGTGTTGTCGGTGCCACCGTTGCTGCACGGGAAGGGGGGGCCACCGCGCGCCGCCCCTCCCGTGTGAATTGGCCGCCCCACGCCGCCCCGCCCTTGGGAATGGGCAATCTTCCACCGCCCTGCCGCCCCGCCCTTGGGGAATAGGCAATCTTCCACCGCCCTGCCGCCCCGCCCTTGGGAATAGGCAATCGGGAATGGGGAATCGTGGGAATGGGGAATGGGGAGGCCGATTCCCTGCTGTTGATGAAATAGGGGTGCGGTGGGAGGGGGCGGATTGCCTTACCG
>JBOHTE010000829.1:0-18813 GCA_050733555.1 Gemmatimonadaceae bacterium
ACCTCCCCACACCGCACCCCACGGCCTTTTTTCACCGCCGCCTCCCCCCGCTTCATCATTCCCCATTTCCACGATTCCCTATTCCCGATTGCCGATTCCCAAGGGCGGGGTGACGTGGGGCGGCCGATTCCCCATTCCCGATTGCCGATTCCCAAGCGCGGGGAAGTGAGGAGAGGACTATCCCCCGTCCTCCCACCCTTCCCGCTTCCAGTCCTCCTTCAGCAACCTCGAGAGTGCGCGATCGGCGAGCCTGCGGCCATCGGTCTGGCAGCGCGCGCAGTAGTTGGTCTCGTTTGTCGCATAGCGGATGCGCTGCACCGGCGCGCCGCACACCGGGCATGGCTGGCCATATCGTCCGTGCACCGCCATGCCGTCGCGAAAGGCGGTCACCTGCTCCGGAAAGCGATCGCCCGTCTCGGCGCGGAGCCGGCCGGTCCACTCCAGCAGCGTCGCGCGCGTGGCCTCATGCAGCCGCGAAATCTCATCCGCGGACAGCCGTGATGTGAGCGCCAGCGGCGAGAGTCGCGCAAGGTGCAGGATCTCGTCCGAATACGCGTTGCCGATGCCGCTGAACAATCTCGGATCGGTGAGCGCCCGTTTGAGTGTGTGATTCTCCAGCGTGAGCTGTGCGCGGAACGCATCGGCTGTCGCGTCGAGTGGTTCAATGCCACCCCGATCGAGCGCGCGCAGCGCGGCCTCGCCCTGCACCGCGTGAAGCGATGCGCGGCGCGTGCTGCCCGCCTCGGTCAGATAGAGCGTTCCCGTAGGAAAGCTGAAGCTCGCGAGCACCGTGCCCGGCGGACGCTTCTGCCCCGGTGCGCGCCAGCGCAGCCGTCCCGCGATCATCAGATGGAAGACGAGAAAGAGCTCATCGCCGAAGTCGAGCACGATGCGCTTCCCGATGCGACGCACACCGGTCACGCGCCGCCCGTGGAACCCGGCGACGGCTGGTGTCACCGTGCGCAGCACGAAGGGTCGTTCGATGCGCGAGCGTTCCAGCGGCTGCCCGTTCACTCGTGGCGCGAGCTGCTCGAGATAGATCGTGATGTCGGGGAGTTCTGGCATCGACGGATGGCGGACGCGTCACTATCATAACATGACGAAGCCGATAACACGACGAAGCTCACCGCACCACCATGACGAGAGAGAGCATGTCACGTCGTTTGTCCCTGCTCGCCATTGCGCTTGCCGCCATGCTCGCGCCCGGGCTGCGCGCCCAGAACGAGGGACTGGGGCTGAAACCAATCCCCACCAATCCCAAGACCTGGGCTGGCGCGTCCCTCATCTTCGCGCTGCCGCAGGGCGAGTTCCGCTCGTATGTGAACAACGGCTGGGGAATCGGGCTCGACATCTCGCCCAACATCGGGCACAGCGGCGCCGTACAGCTCCGCATCGAGGGCTCATTCCTGCAATATGGCGACGAGACCAAGCATGACTGCCTGAGCTTCACGATAGGCTGCCGCATCACCGTTGACGTGCACACCAGCAACAACATCGCCGCATTCGGCGTGGGCCCGCAGCTCATGGTGCCGCACGGTCCCGTGCGCCCCTACGCGACGGCAACGGCGGGCTTCTCGTACTTCTTCACCCGCTCCTCGGTACAAGGCTCGAGCGACGCCGAGCCGTTTGCGCAGAGCACAAACTTCGACGACTGGATTTTTTCGTGGACGGCGGGCGGCGGCGTGTACATCCCCGTGCGCAACGGCCGCAAGCCCATCGCCATCGATGCGGCGGTGCGCTATCACGGCAACGGCCAGACGGAGTACCTGCGCGAAGGGAGCATCACCGATAACGGCGATGGCTCGATCACGATTGCGCCGATCCGCAGCCGCACGAATTACGTGGCGTTCCACCTCGGCGTGAGCTTCGGGATCTGACGCTGCCGTGCGGAGGCACCGCGTGATTGCAGTGCAACCGGACGTGACGCCTGATTGCTGAGCGTATATGAGTGGGCGACGCCCGGTCCCGCTCACGGGTAGCGGTTGGAACTGCTCCGCGGGACGCCGCCAGTGGCCAGGGACGGAATCGAACCGCCGACACGCGGATTTTCAGTCCGCTGCTCTACCAACTGAGCTACCTGGCCTCAGGTGCAAGATGAGGAAGCCTAGCGAGTTGGCCTATTGGATTCAAGCAGTTGCGGCGGCATCGCGCACCGTGGCAATACAGCGGTGGCAATACCGCGGACGTGCCATCGTCAGCCGGCTGGCGTATCTTTGCCGCTTCACCATCACGGACCGCACGCGTGCCGCCTGATTCTTCCGCTGATCTCGAAACGCTCGCGAGTCTGCTGCGCGACTCGGGACAGTATCAGGTGCTCACGCGACTCACGCATCGGGATCGCTACGCGGCTGACGACGGCGCGCCCAGGTGCACCGCGCTCTTTGTGGATGTCGAGACGACCGGATTGAATCCCGCGTCGGATGAGATCATCGAGCTCGCCATCGCGCCCTTCGAGTACGGGCGCACAACGGGACTCATCTACACTGCCGCCGAGCCGCAGACATGGCTCGAGGAGCCAAAGCGCGGGATTCCGGATCGCATCGTGAAGCTCACCGGGATCACCAACGAGATGGTGCGCGGCACGCGCATCGATGACGACGCGGTGAAGGAACTCGTCGATCGCGCGGATCTCATCATCGCGCACAACGCGGCGTTCGACCGCCCGTTTCTCGAGAAGCGGCTTGCGGTATTCACCTCCAAGCCGTGGGGTTGCTCCTGCTACGACATCCCGTGGAAGGACATGGGCTACGCGTCGAGCAACCTCGAATATCTGCTCTACAAGCACTGCGGCATTTCCCTCGACGGCGCGCATCGCGCGGGCGCGGACTGCGAGGGTGGGATTCGGCTGCTCGCACAACGCCACCCGACGCTCGACGAGCTCACCATCGCCACGCTGCTCCGCAACTGCCGCCAGGGCACCGTGCGCGTGTGGGCTATCGGGAGTCCGATCGAGAAAAACGCGCTGCTCAAGGAGCACGACTACCGGTGGAGTCCCGGCACAGACGGTCAACCGAAGGCGTGGTACCGGGACCAGCAGGTGGCAAACGTGCAGGCGGCCAGAGCAATGGGCATTGAAGAACGCGCATTTCTGGAGAAGAAGATTTATGAGCGTTCCGCGCCGCAAGTCCGCGTGAGATTTCTCGACGCCTACGTACGTTATTCAGGTCGTGGACTGAATTCAGGTCGTGAACTGAACGTCTGACGCACCTGCCGTGCTCGCTCGGCCGGTAACTCTTGACCGGCTTCGCGCACCGACCGACTATTGGGCGCCGCCGCAATACCCATTTCTTATCGGATCAGCCATCAGGAGATCTCATGAAGTCCCATGTTACGCTGCCGCTCGTTGCAGCCGCGTTGATGACCGTCATCGCCTGCAGCCGCAAGGACACCACGCACGCCATCGAGAGCGGCACAGCGAGCGCAGACGCGCAGCCGGCCTCGCCAGCCACGACCGGTGCCACCGCTAACGTCGTCACCATCACGGCCACCAATTACAAGTTCGAGGCGCCGCCTTCCATTCCCGCCGGGCTCACGACGATTCGCCTGGTGGATGACGCCGGGCTGCATCATGCGACGCTGCTCCGCCTCACCGACGGGAAGACCATTGCCGACCTGGAAAACGCCTTGCAGAAACCGGGACCCTTCCCGTCCTGGGTCATTCCCTCCGGCGGGCCCAATCCAGCGCACCCCAATGGCGGCGTGTCGGAAGTGACCGAGACGCTCGTGCCGGGCAACTACGCGATCATCTGCTTCATCCCCGACCCCGACGGTAAACCCCATTTCGTGAAGGGAATGGTTTCTCCGCTCACCGTTACGCCGGTGAGTGCGGCATCGACGGCGGAGCCTGTTGCGGATGTTACAGTCACCTTGAGTGACTACAGCTACAAGTTCTCCACGCCGCTCACGGCCGGAAAGCACGTGATCCGCGTGGACAACGCCGGGCCGCAGCTGCACGAACTCTTCCTGGCGCGCCTGGCACCAGGCAAGACCGCTGGCGATCTCGCGGCGTGGGTTTTCAAGCAGGTCGGACCACCGCCCGCCGAACCGATGGGTGGCGTCTCCACGCTCGCTCCGGGCGAGCATGCCTACGTCCCGGTTGATCTCACGCCCGGCCAGTACGGCATCTTCTGCTTCGAGCCCGACGCAAAGGACGGTAAGCCACACGTCGCGCATGGCATGATGGAGCAGATTACAGTGAAATAACTGGATGTGACTGCCGCTTCGTGCTACCTTGCCAACAGGCCGATGCTTTAGCGCAGGCCGTGTCACCGCCTCGGGAACCACGCGGCGGTATCGCCCCCCGGCATTCCACCGGGGGGCTCTTTTTGCCCCCCCGGCCACCCCTCCCCGGGGAATGGGCAAATGGGAATGGGGAATGGTGGGAATGGGGAATGGGGAGGCCGATTCCCCATGAAATCGGGGTGGGGCGGCGGGGGGCGGACTGCCTCCCCGATTCCCCATTCCCGATTGCCGATTCCCACGGGAAGGGCGATGGGGCGGGGAATGATTGCCAATTCCCAAGGGAAGGGCGGTGGGGCGGGGCCTTACCTGTCTCTCAGCTTCCTCGACATCTCGTCCAGCAGCCGCCGCTCTTCCCCGGTCAGACTCTCCATGCCGCGCTGGGAGATCTTGTCGAGTACGTGGTTCAGCTCCTCCGACTTCTGCTTCCCCACCTTGTTCGCCAGCGACGGTACCGCGGCCTGCTGTTGCTGCTGCTTGGCAATTACCGCGTTGCTGCGGGCGACGATCTCGTCCACTTCGTTCACACGCTCCCGCGAGCGTGGGTGCGCACGGGGAATCGCGCGCGGCGGCTCATCGGGAATGTCCGGAGCCTGCGACACGCGGCTCCTGAGCCGCTCGATACCATGCGCCGCGGAAAACCGCAGATACAGGTAGCCCACGAACAACCCGCCCAGATGCGCCATGTAGGCGATTCCCGAACCCGACCCCGCCGACCAGATCCCCTGCGCCAGACTCAATCCAATGAGCAGGACGACGTACCAGCGCACCTTCATCGAGATGAACACGAACGGGAAGAACCGTACTTCGTCGTCCGGCCACTGCATGGCGTAGGCGAGCAGCACACCGTAGATCGCCGCTGACGCCCCCAGCAGATAGCTCGCGTCGCCCGCGACCATCAGGTGAAAGAGCCAGCCGCCCAGCCCGCACAGGATGTAGTAGAACGAAAAACTCCGCGCATTCCACATGTGCTCCACGCGCGGACCGAACACCCACAGCATCCACATGTTCAGCGCCAGGTGCCAGAACCCCGCGTGCACGAACATGTAGGTGAAAATCGTCCACGGACGCGTGGTGAGATCCGTGAGCTGGAA
Source organism: Gemmatimonadaceae bacterium (assembly GCA_050733555.1). GTDB lineage: Bacteria > Gemmatimonadota > Gemmatimonadetes > Gemmatimonadales > Gemmatimonadaceae > JADGGM01. The sequence continues at coordinate 5,334 of JBOHTE010000829.1, forward strand.
CGCGAGCGCCCGCTGCATGTTCGCGGGTCCCGTCAGCGTCAACTGCACGAAGTAGATCGCGACGTTGATCGCGATCAGCCATCGCACCGCCGGGGTAATCCGCGGATAGTCCTGCTCGTCAGCGCTCGTGAACGACATGCGGGCCTGAAACAGTGAACGGTCCTTTCTCCATCCTGCATGTTACCCGCGAGCCAACGCCGCTGTTTCCTCGGACAGCTCGTCGGCCCGCTCGATTATCGCGTCCCAACGCCCCCAGGGATGCGCATGAGCAGCACCGTGTCGTGGTGTATGGTCATGGCCTGCTCCAGCAACGTGGCGTAGCGCGCGTCGAGCGAGCTACGCTCAGGGCTCATCAGCGGATGGATAACAATCTTCGTGCCGGGAGCGGCGGAATGCGCCTGTTCCACGAACCGCAGCATCTGTCCATCCGTTGCACCCTCGCGTGGCGACAGCACCACGGCGTGATCCAGCCCCGCCGCCACCGCGCCCGCCAGCGACCGCAGCGCGCGCTCCGACGCAGGCCCGTCTATCACATCCGGCGTGATTTGTACCATGGTGACACTGTGTGCCACCTGGTCGATGAATTCCGGGCGCTGACCGTCGCAGTCCAGCATGACAGGAAGGGATGTCTTCCATTGGGCGAACGTTTCCACGATCAGATCGGCGCTCGCCAGCGGGTCCCGTCCGCTCAGCGAGATGGAGTGCAGCGTGGATGCCACCGACGTGCGCTCCAGATGCCGCGCGAGCATCGCCGCCGTGTACAGCACCGCCGTTTCCGCTTCGGCGGCGAAGCGCACGAAGAGCTGCCGTCGCCCAGTCCAGATCCCATGACTCTGCACACCCGGCGCGATCCCCGCGATCGCCGCCGTCGGACCCATCGTCGCACGCATCATTGCCCCCCGTTCCGTTTCGACACTGCCCGCTGCACGATCCGCTCGCATAATGTGGCGAAATTCATCCCTGCCGCGGCCCCGGCCTGCGGCAGCAGGCTGGTCGGCGTCATGCCCGGCAGCGTATTCGCCTCGAGACAGAAGAATTCCCCCCCGTCGGTCATACGGAAGTCTATTCGCGCGTAACCGTCAAGCTTGAGCGCGCGAAATGCCGCCAGAGCCTGGCGCTGCACCTCGGCAGCCTGATCCGGCTGCAGTCGCGCCGGAAATTCTTCCACGGCCATCCCGGGCGTGTATTTGCACTCGTAATCGTAGATTGCGTGCTTGGGGATGATCTCCCCCACCGGCAGTGCCCGATCACCCAGGACGCTCACCGTGAACTCGCGTCCGGGGACGAATTGCTCGAGCATGATCTCGTCGTCGTAGTGCGCCGCCTCATCGATCGCGGCACGAAGCTGCGCCGGCTCCTGCACGATCGAGAGCCCCACCGTGGACCCCTGCTTGGATGGCTTCACGACCACCGGCCAGCCGAGCGCCTGTTCGATGTCCGCGTCCGGCGGGATGGCCCCCGTACACCGCGTGACCATGAGCCAGTTTGCCGTCTGCACGCCGGCCGCCCGGAAGAGCTGCTTGGAGAGATCCTTGTCCATGGCCAGCGCACTCGCCAGATGCCCGCTCCCGGTGTAGCACACACCCACCATGTCGAGGAGCGCCTGCACCGTTCCATCCTCTCCCTGGCCCCCGTGGAGCGCCAGAAAGACGACGTCAGCGGTGCGCACCGCGGGGAAAGTGCCGAGGGTTGGCGACAACGATGTGCGGGAAATGTGCTGCAATTCGGCAAGCGTTGGCGGCACCGTCTTCACCACGCCACCCGTGCGCAGCACCTCCTCTTCGGCTTCATCAATGACGCCGCGCGCGGGATCCACAGCCGTGACCTCGTGTCCCGACTGGCGGAGTGCCTGTGCGATGCGCAGTCCGGATGAGAGCGATACGTCACGCTCGGCGGATGTGCCGCCCATGAGCACCGTGATCTTCATGCGGGAAGGATGGACCGTGGCGAGAACCGGGGCAATGGGGAACTGTCCCCGCCCCCCTTCACATCACTACATTCATTCCCATGCGCCCCGTGATGATCGCACTTCTGGCCACCGTCGCGCTGTGCGCCTGCATCGACAAGCAATCCGCCCAGAAAGTCATCGAGAGTGTTCAGTCGTCGCAGGCTCCTCCGGATGACCTGCCGGTGCTGTTGAATACGCAGCCGCCCTTTCACTACCCGCCCAGGCTGTTCGCCAGGAAAGTCCAGGCCAATCTGATGCTGCACATTCATATTGACAGTGCAGGAACGGTCTGGCCCGAGTCCACGACGGTGCTGCAGAGTTCCGGCTACCCGGCGCTCGACTCGGCGGCCGTGAAGGGATCGCTCCAGCTCCGCTTCCGCCCGGCGAGCACGCGGGGCATCCCGGTTGGGGTGTCCATCAATCTCCCCGTCTATTTTCGCCACCCGGGCGAGGCGCCGCTCCCCGGTGACTCCATTCTGCATCGCGCGCCTCCGTCCCCGGTCACGCCATGACTGCCGTCGAACGCAACCGCCGCCCGTACGATACCGTCCTCGAGACCGTTGGCTGGACGCCGCTCATCCGGCTGCACCGCGTGACGCGCGGTCTGCGCACGCCCGTCTACGGCAAGGCCGAGTTCTTCAATCCGGGCGGCAGCGTGAAGGATCGTATTGGACTCCCAATCATCGAGCGCGCCGAGCGTGAGGGGCGGCTCCAGCCCGGCGGCACGATCGTGGAAGGAACGAGCGGCAACACCGGCATCGGGCTCGCCATTGCCGCGGCGCTCAAGGGCTACAAGTGCATCTTCACCATGCCGGACAAGATGTCGCAGGAGAAGGTGCGCCTGCTCAAGGCGTTGGGCGCGCAGGTGATCGTGACGCCCACCGCCTTGCAGCCGGACCATCCCGATAATTACGTGATGATGGCCAGGCGCATCGCGCACGACACGCCGAACGCCATTCTCGCGAACCAGTTCTACAACGACGCCAATCCGCAGGCGCACTACGACACGACCGGCCCCGAGCTGTGGGAACAGACCGAAGGCCGCATCACGCACTTCGTCGCGGCGGCGGGCACGGGCGGGACCATCACGGGGGTGGGGCGCTTTCTCAAGGAGAAGAATCCCGCCATCCGCGTCATTTCGGGAGACCCCATGGGCTCCATCCTCGCCGACAGCTGGCGCAGCAAGGGCGCATCGCACGGCGAGGGGGCCCCGTACAAGGTGGAAGGCATCGGCCAGGACAAGCTTCCCGGTACGCTCGACATGAGCGTGATCGACGACTATCGCACGGTGAGCGACAAGGACGCCTTTACCATGGCGCGGCGGCTCACGCGCGAGGAGGGACTGTTCGTCGGCGGCTCCGCCGGGCTGATCGCGCACATCGCCCTGCAGGTCGCGCGCGAGGTGGATGACCCCAAGGCGCTCGTGGTGACGTTCCTCTGCGATACCGGCGAGCGCTACCTGTCCAAGCTCTACAGCGATGAGTGGATGCGCGAAAACCAGCTCCTCGAGCCCGAACGACTGCGGCTCGCTGATCTCCTGGAGGAGAAGCCGGACAGCGCGCCCGCCGTCGTGGCCATCGCGCCCGGCGCGATCGTGCGCCAGGCGCTGCGACTCATGAATCTCCACGACGTGTCGCAACTGCCGGTCATGGATGACGGCGACTGCATTGGCTCGGTCAGCGAGGGCTCGCTCTCGGCGCGCGCCCTCGAGGACACCAAACTGCTCGATGTCCCGGTGCGCGATGTGATGGACGCGCCCTTCCCCGTGGTGGATGGCGCGCAGCCGCTGGACAGCGCGATGAAGCTGCTCAGCAAGACGAATCCGGCGCTGCTCATTCGCGTGCGCGGCACCGTGAGCGCCATCGTGACGCGCAGCGACGTGCTGCACTTCATGATGGGGCGGTAGGCGACATCACTCGGGCCGTGGCGACCCTCCTGGCCGGGCGCAACCTCGCTGTCAGACCCCTGCGCTACTCTCTGCTCGCCCGATGATGGGCATCCCCTTTCAATGCGGAGAGCAGAATGCGCACTTCCTTTCTCGTCCTTGCGCTGCTGGCTGCGAGCGGCTGCGCGAGCATCATGCACGGTGGCAGCGAAGACATTGGCCTCTCATCCACACCGACGAGCGCGAAGGTATTCGTGGACAAGCAGGCCGTCGGCCAGACCCCAACCATCGTCCATCTGAGCCGCAAGGACAATCACATTGTCCGCATGGAACTCGATGGGTACCAACCCTTCGAGGCAACGCTCACGCGGAGGACGAGCGGCTGGGTGTGGGGAAACCTCGTGTTTGGAGGCCTTCCCGGTCTGGCGATCGATGCCATCACCGGCGGGCTGTACAAGCTGAGCCCCGATCAGGTGGCTGCCCAGCTCGCGAGACAGGGCGCGTCCGCGCAGACCACGACACACGGCATCTTCGTCACGATCGTACTGCACCCGGACTCCACCTGGCAACGCATAGGAACGCTCGCGCGCCGCTAGGACCGCACGGAGTGATTCCGATAGCGCGGCACCAGGCGCGCATGGTGCCCAGTGCACCGGCGGCGTGGGTGACACGATCGCTCACGCCGCCCGGAATCGCTCGAACCGTTCCGCCAGGAAGTCCCGAGAGGGGCGCTGGCCGGCGCGGCGTGGAAGAATCAGCTTCGTGCCGTGCGCCTCCTGCAGGCCGTAGCGCAGCATCGGGCCGTCTATCTCGCGCAGAATGTCGTTCCGCACATGCACGCGCGCGTCGGCGTCAATGCCAATGATGTAGCTGTCGAACGCGGAATGATGAATCTTGCACAGGCCGAGCCCGTTCGGAACGATCGGCTCGCCGCGCGGATCGGAATCCGGGAGGATGTGCGCGGCATCCAGCAGTTCGAGATGACGCAGCCGGCAGATGGCGCAGCGGTTCGCGTAGGCGTGCAGCACGATCCGCCGGAACTGCTGCTGATGCAGCCGCGCCATCACGGCGCGTGTCGTGTAGGCGCGCCGCGCCGCGGTGAGCGGGTCATCGCGACGCCGCGCCGCTGCATCGAGCTGATCGGCGACGAGGGTGAACTGCAACTGCGCGGGATCGTCACCGATCACATACACCGGGAACACGGCATCGTACACACCGGGGTCCACCCCCACGAGGTAGAGCAGCGGCCGTTGCTGCTCCATCGCGTGTCGCAGCGCAACATTGTCCCGGTGCTCCGGGTCGCTTCCTCGATACTTGTACAATAGCCGTCCCGTATCGGGATCGTGCGCATCCGCGTACGGGGACTCCACGGAGGTCTGCACGCTCAATGCGGCACCATCCCGGCCCAGCACCGCAGGCTTGAATATCCCTTTCTGCCGGTTCCAGATGGGAACCCGTTCGCCCTGCAACATGAGCCCGTCGCCGAGCTCCGCCGCGGGAATGCGATCGGCATACCGGTCCCGAAGGTTCCGCATGCGCGCGAAGAGCGCGGCGCGCAGCATTTCATCGGGATCGAATGAAGCTGGCATGACACGGGGTTCGGGATACATTCCCGCAAGCAGCCGCCTGCTGAAACACCAGGCATAGCGGGCGGAAATGACTGCGCGTTCGCTCGTCGAATATGGGACCGCCCCACAACGCCAGGCAAGAGTGAGCATGGCGACATCGCACGTGAACGCCATCATCATCGGCGCCGGCCAGGCCGGCGTACCGCTCTCGCGCGACCTCGCGAAGGCAGGCCGGCGCACGCTCCTCATCGAGCGCGCGCACGTGGGCGGCACGTGCATCAATGAAGGCTGCACGCCAACCAAGACCATGGTAGCGAGCGCACGCGTGGCGTATCTCGCGCGGCGCGGCGCGGACTACGGCGTGGAAGTGCGCGACCTGCGCATCGACATGGCGCGGGTGCGCGAACGCAAGCGCGCCATCGTGGAGAGCTTCCGCTCGGGGAGCGAGCGGCGGCTGGCCGGGGCCGGTGTGCAGCGGCTGGACGCCGAAGCGCGCTTCACGGGTCCGCGCACCGTCGTCGCACGCGATCATGAGGGACAGGAGCAGCATGTCGAGGCCGACCTGATCTTCATCGACACCGGTGCGCGCCCAGCCCTGCCGACGCTGCCGGGGCTCGATACCATCGCCGTGCTCGACTCCACGAGCATCATGGAGCTGGCCGAGGTGCCCGGGCATCTCATCGTCCTGGGTGGCGGCTATATCGGGCTGGAGTTCGCGCAGATGTTCCGGCGCTTCGGCAGCCGTGTGACCATCGTGCAGCGCGGCGCGCAGTTGCTCGAACGCGAGGACCCGGACGTGGCCGCGGCGGTCGCCGCGATTCTGCGCGAGGATGGCGTGGAGGTGCTGCTCGGCTCCAGCGCGGTCGGCGCCGCCAGCGAGCCGGCCGGTGTCGCGCTCACTGTGTGCGGCGCGGCGGGCGAGAGCACAGTGCGCGGCACGCATGTGCTCGCGGCCGCGGGCCGTGCGCCTAACGTCGAATCGCTCGATCTCGCCGCTGCCGGTATCACGCTCGATCCGCATGGGTTCATCGCGGTGAACGAGCGGCTCGAGACGAGCGTGCCGGGCGTGTATGCACTGGGTGATGTGAAGGGCGGCCCGGCGTTCACGCACATCTCGTACGATGATTACCGCATCGTGCGGACAAACCTGCTGGGTGCGGGCGGCGCCTCCACGCGTGAGCGCCTCGTGCCCTACGCGGTGTTCATCGATCCGGAGCTCGGCCGCATCGGACTCACCGAAACCGAAGCCCGCCGCACGGGCCGCGCCATCAAGGTCGCATCCATGCCCATGTCACACGTCGCGCGAGCGCTCGAGATGGATGAATCGCGCGGCATCATGAAGGCCATCGTGGACGCGACGAGCGGTCAGATCCTCGGCTGCTCCATCCTCGGCGTGGGCGGGGGCGAGATCATGTCGCAGATCGAGATCGCCATGATGGGTCACGTGCCCTGCACCACGCTGCGCGACGGGGTGTTCGCGCATCCCACGCTGGCGGAGTCGCTGAACAATCTGTTCGCGACGCTGGAGTAGCTCAATGGAAGTTGTGCGTCATGTCCTTACGCACCCCGAAAGCCGGTGGTGCTCAACGCTGGCGGCATACTTGCCCTCGGCCCAGGTCAACGTCCCCATGCTAACGGCCGTCGTGAGCAGACTGATCACTCGTATGGACCCAGGAATCGCTCCCCGTTGAAGTGAATCATGTGCGATGGCGCATCGGCGACCCATACTTCGGTTTCCCACGCAATTTCAGTGATGTACCTGTTCAAAGCACGACGATTCTCGAACGCAGTGACGAAGACAAGGGCCGCCGATGACTCCTTGAAGAGGCGCTTCAACTCACTGTGTCGTTTTGCATTGACCGGACCGTGAGAGGTGACCGCCTCAATAAGCACCAGCCAATTCTTCGCTGTATAGTGGACGATAACATCCGGCATCTTCCCGCGTTCATCGAGAGTGACACCAAGGGTCTCAAGGATGGTGCGATCGAAGTAGCGCGATTTGCGACCCGCATCACCAATGTAGACCAGTGTAGCACCCGGAGTAAATCGTGGGCAGAACTCCTCCTTTATCACCCTGATAAGTCTATTTTGACCCCCGGTGAGAGTGAAATCTCAACGCCTTCGCGGATCGAAAGCGGAATTTGCTTCATTGCTCGTTCATTCGCGTATTGCGCAAGTAGCGTCGGAACCCGGGCCAGATAGCGGTTGAGATTCGAACGCCAGGATCGTGATCCAAACGACCGCAGAACCGTGATAAGCGCAATGGGGACCTGGTAGCAAAAGGCAGGACTGTTAATCGGCCGTTCGGGCCTGTCAGGATTTGCGATTACCAGCCCAGCCTGTAAGAACTGGTGAAGCGTGAATCGACGAACCGTCTCGCGCGTGTTCGGCTTCCAGTGCTGTCCGTAGTATCTGGCCGCAAATTCCATTATGGGAGTCACACGGCAAAGCGGAGCGCTCGCCTTCGACCAGGAAGCCCTTGGCTTCAGATCGAGCAGTGCCAATAGTGTCAGCGCCGCTCGTTCGTTCGTTTGCTCTTTCGGAAGGCCCAGAGCCGTGAGAACGGCTGCGGCTTCCTTGATCCGCCGTTGCGCAGCGGTGTTCGTCCGCGATTTCTCAGGCACGGGGAGTAGTTCTCCTTCAACAGCTTCGTCAAGTTCGTTCTGGTCGGTTACGTCCTCAACCAGTTCTGCAATGCGCTCGAGTTGTTCGACCGTCGGATATGGCAGTTTTCTCAGGTCTGTCGCGTTGACCTGTGTGTGGCCGTTGAATTGCCGGAAGTACAAATCGACGATGGTCGAGTTCAGGTATGTGGCGAGCCCTATTGCCAGTTTTCTGGTCAGGCCCTGGCCGCGCCGGTGAAAGTAGTTGAGATGATTCTCGAAGGCTACGAACTCACCTGGAGCATTTTCCGGCACATAGACGGCGGCGACTATGCGGCGACGCTCCTCCTTTGAAGAGAATCGCTTTACCAGTACGTATGTGGCGTTCGGATTGAGTTGCGCTTCGATCCGGGGCGTGCGAATCAGCGCATTGGCCTTCTTCGAACCCGTCTTGGGCCAGGCAATGCGCCCATGATCGAAGTGTCCAGGATATACGAGCGGAATCGTATCGGCGGCAGGATCCAGGCGAAGAAGGTCCTTCAGTCGAAAATCAACAACGCGCCCGGTCGAGACGCTCACGCCCAACGTATCGAGTCTCCCCGAGAGCGACTGAACTAGGCTGGCGACATGCGAATCCCAATCGTCGGGAGCAACGTGGATGAATGAGTCGGGGTCCCCTGGACGCACCACTTGAGGGAAAGGAACTTCGCGGCGCACGGTATCGGATTCCGCGCCAGCCATGCTCCACTCGACTTGAACGGTGCCTGCCTGCTCGCGGCTCCGTTCCACGCGAAAGACGAGATTCTCCTGCAATACCTCATCCTCTCCAAATGCCGTACTGCGGGAGTCGAAAACGTGTAGATGTGTCAGGCTGCCCAGACGCAGCAATTCCTTGCGGAATGGAGTGAAATAGGGGCCATTACAGAATGACCGAGGGGTAATGGCTATCAATTCGCCACCATCTCTGAGCAGGCGCAGCGAAAGCGATACAAATCCGGTGTAGAGATTGCTAGTCTCCAATCCGACTTCTCTCAGGAGGGCGCGCTCTGGCGAATCAGCCCGAAATTTCCCGTAGGGAGGGTTCAGAATGACGGTGTCGAATTCTGGCCGGTCGGCTTCAAAGAGTCCGCCGTTCAGTGACGCGACAGCAGCGCGGATGAAATCTTCGTGTCGGATGCGATACTCAAGTTTGACGCATCGCTCACTTGCGTACTCAGCGCACTGGTCGAGCACCCGTTGCAGTGGAGCTATCAACGCACTGTCGATCTCATACGCCGTGATGTCGACGGTTTTCGGGCGAATGCTTCCCTCACACACCGTGCGGACCCACGCAGCGCTTAATACACCAACCCCAGCACCGGGATCAAGCAGTCGAACATGTTCAGAAGTCTGTTTGCTCAGCGCGGCCATTAAATTCGCTATGACTACCGGCGTAAAAAATTGGCCGAGCGCACTGCGATGATTGGGCTCAAGCTGTCGACCAATACTCAGCCTCACGGCCTCTATCGCCTCGTCGAAAGCCGTTGATGGAGTGGAGGGCAGCGCTGAAATGGACATAGGTTGAATTTATCATAGCGCCTGTTGCAGGCAGTGCCAGATCCTTGCGGCTACGCACAATCAGCGGCAAGCCGGAGCAGGTGCACCCGGTAGCATTGAAGTGCTGTCACCAGCGCTAAAGCGCTGGCACTCGCTTGCGCTACTGTAGTGGGATCTTCGCCTGCTCCACCATCTCCGCGAGCACCTGCAGCGCCTGCACCGGCGTCAGGCCGTTCACATCCACCTGGCGCAACCGCTGGAGTAGCGGGTGCTCCGCCGCGGCGAAGAGCGTGAGCTGTGCCGGTGGCTCCTGGCGCTCCGGCCGCCGCGCGCGGGCCCCGGGCACCGGATCGGGCACCACGTGCTCATCCTCCAGCCGCCGCAGGATCTCCCGGGCCCGCGCCAGCACCGCATCGGGCAGCCCGGCGAGGCGCCCCACCTCGATCCCGTACGACCGGTCGGCGCCACCAGGCACGAGCAGGTGCAGGAAGAGCACCTGGTCGCCCACCTCGCGCACGGCCACGTTATAGTTGCGCACTGCTACTAATTCGTCCGCCAGCTGCGTGAGTTCGTGATAGTGCGTGGCGAACACCGTGCGGCAGCCCGTCACGTTGTGCAGGTGCTCGCTCACCGCCCACGCGATGGACACCCCGTCGTACGTGGACGTGCCGCGCCCGATCTCGTCCAGCAGCACCAGGCTGCGCCGCGTCGCGGTGTGCAGGATCGCGCTGGTCTCCGCCATTTCCACCATGAACGTGGACTGGCCGCGCACCAGGTTGTCGCTCGCACCCACGCGCGTGAACAGCCGGTCCGCGATCCCCACCCGCGCCCGCGCCGCCGGCACGAAGCTCCCCATCTGCGCCAGCAGCACGATGAGCCCGATCTGCCGCAGGATCGTGGACTTCCCCGCCATGTTCGGACCCGTGAGGATCACCATGCGGGCGTCCTCCGTGAGCACGAGATCGTTGGGAATGAATTTCTCGCGCGGCATCATCCGCTCCACCACCGGATGCCGTCCCCCCTGGATGTCCAGCCCGAACGCGTCATCTACCTCCGGCCGCACGTAGCCTTCACGTTCGGCCACCTCCGCCAGCGCCGCCAGCACGTCGAGCCGCGCCACGATCCGCGCCACCCGCTGCATCCGCTCAATGGCCGCCCCGGCCCGCGCGCGCAACGCCTCGAACAGCGCGCGCTCCCGCGCCTCGATCCGCTCGCTCGCCGTGAGCACCTTCTCCTCGTACTCCTTGAGCTCCGGGGTCACGTAGCGCTCCTCCCCCGACAGCGTCTGGCGCCGCTGGTAGTCCGCGGGCACGAGGTGGCGATTCGCGTTGGTGACGCCAATGTAGTAGCCGAACACCTTGTTGAAGCCCACCTTGAGCGTCGGGATGCCGGTGCGCGCGCGCTCCGAGGCCTGGATGCGCGCGATCGCGTCCTTCCCCCCCTTCTGCAGCGCGCGCAGCTCATCCAGCTCGGCGTCCACACCGTGGCGCACGCTCTCGTCCTCGCCAATCACCGCGGGCGGCCGGTCCACCAGCGTCCGGGCGATCGCGTCGGCCAGCTCGGCGCACGAGTCCCACCGCGCCAGCAGCGTCGCGATCACGCCCGCGCTGCCCACGCGCCCGGCCGCTGCTTCCACCCCGGGCAGCCGCGCGAGCGACGCGCCAAGTGCCCCGAGCTCGCGCGGCGTGGCCCGCCCCGCGGCCGCCTTGCTCGCCAGTCGTTCCACGTCGCGCACGCCGTCCAGCGCCGCGCGCACTGCACCCCGCGCGAGCGCATCCCGCGCCAGCGCGTCCACCGCGTCGAGCCGCTCCTCGATGGCCGCGCGCTGCACCAGCGGCGCCAGGATCCACTGGCGCAGCAGCCGCGCGCCCATCGGCGTTACGGTGCGATCGAGCACGTCGAGCAGCGTGCCGCCAGCCTCGCCGCCGCGCAGCGACTCCACCAGCTCCAGGTTGCGGCGCGTCATCTCATCGAGCGGCATCACGAGTCCCGGACGCTCCACCACCGGGCGCGCCAGGTGTGGCATGCCGGCGGGCTGCAGGGCACGCAGGTAGCGCAGCAGCGCTCCGGCCGCCGCCACCGCGGGCGCATCCTCGGCGCCGATGCCGAATCCCTCGAGCGAGGCTACGGCGTACTGCCGCGCGAGCTCCTCGGCGGCCATGGCGTCGTCGAATTCCCACGCCTCCCGCTCCGTGACCAGGGCGTTTTCGTCGCGAAATGCGACTAAATCGAGGCCGGCGAGCGCCGCATCCTTCGCCACGAGCAGCTCGCCTGGCGCGAGCCGCGCCAGGACCGCCCGCGCATCGTCCGGCGACGCCACCGCCAGGCGCAGCTCGCCCGTGGACAGGTCCGCCGCGGCGATCCCCACGCGAGCACCCGCCACGTGCACCGCGCACAGGAAGTTGTTCCGCGACCCGTCCAGCAGATCATCGGCGAAGACCGCTCCCGGCGTGATCGTCTCGACCACCGCGCGCCGCACGATGCCCTTCGCCTCGCGCGGGTCCTCGATCTGATCGCAGATCGCGACCCGGAACCCCTGGCTCACCAGCCGCCGCAGGTAGTCGTTCACCGCCTTCACCGGTATGCCTGCCAGCGGCACTTCCGCCGCGCCGCCGTTGTTGCGCGAGGTCAGCGTGAGCCCGAGCACGCGCGCCCCCGTTTCGGCGTCTTCGTAGAACATCTCGTAGAAGTCACCCATGCGAAAGAACAGGATCGCGTCCTGGTGACGCGACTTGATCTCCCGATACTGCTGCATGAGCGGAGTCGCCGAGGCACGGCTCACCGGGGTTCAGCCTCCGTGACGTAACCGTGGATGGCCGTCGCGACCGGCTCCGCTTGCGCGCGCGTGGCGTAGCGCCCCACCCGGACCCGGAATGGCTTCCGGGCACCGACCACGCGCGCCGCGTAACCCTGCGACGCCAGGCGCGCGCGCATGGCATCCGCGGCCTGCTGCGTGGAGTACGCCGCCACCTGCACGGTGAATGCCGCGCTGCCTGCGGGCGGCGTGCTCGCCGGTGAGGTGCTCCTGGGCGTCGCGCCCGTCGCGGCGGGCACTGCCGGCGTCGCGGCCACCTGCCCCGTATCAACCCCCGCACACCGCTGATTCAAGTAGTCCATCTGATTGCGCAGTTCGACCTGCGTGGACGGCGTGCCGCGCAGCCCGTCCGCGAGTCGCGCACACGCGGCCGGTACGTTTCCGCTGGCGAAGTACAGTCGACCCAGCCAGAAATCGGCACGCCCGCGCGACGGATTGTCGGGATGCTCCGTGACGACACGCTGCAGGTGCTCCTGCGCCTGCGTGTTGTCACCACGCGCCAGTTCGAGTTGCGAGAGCCGCATGAGCGCATCGGCCGTCCACGGCGAGAGCGGATACTCGATGATGATCTTGCGCAGGTCGGGCTCGGCGTCCGCCGCCGTGGACGCCAGCGCAGCCCGGTAGTACAGCGCCTCCAGGTAGCGCGGTGATCCGGCGGGCGCCGAGTCGAGCTGGATCTGCACGATCGCCCGGCCGGCGTCACCATGTCCGTCCGCCACCAGATGCTGCGCGTGCTGGAAAAGAGTGTCCGGCTGCGTGCTGGCCTGCTGCTGCGCCGCAAGCGCCGCGGGAAGGAAACACCCCAGACCGAAGAACGAAGCGAAAAGCCGTGCGGCGTATCGTGACATGATGGGAATGGAGAAATGAGGCGGAGAGAATCAGGCAGCCGCGCCGCGCGCGCGCGCTGCCTGGCGGGGGTCGGTCGCGCAGATGGACAGGATCAGCGTCTCGAGGATGTCGGCGTCACGCTGCACGCGGGATTCCTTCAACGCGATGTCGGCCGCAAGCAGCGCCTCGAGTGATGCGTCGAGCGCCGGTACCTCCCACCGATCCATCACCGCGACCCAGGCCTTCACCGCTTCACCCCAGGGGCGCCCCGTGTACGCGCCGCGCGCACCCTTCAGA
>JBOHTE010000830.1:0-5823 GCA_050733555.1 Gemmatimonadaceae bacterium
GCGCTACTTCGTGTCGGCCGGCAAGGGAACGAATGATGGGGCCGAACCCAACAACGGTCGTGATCAGTTCAACGCGCGCACCAATCTGCAGATCACGCCCAACGAGAAAATCGATCTGCAAACGAGCCTGGGCTACGTGCAGAGCCACACCACGCTGAGCTGCGAGGGCGGCTGCGGCGGCGCGACGTGGGGGGCCTGGTTCTCCACGCCCGCCAATCTCCCGCAGAACTGCGCGCCCGACGCGCCACCGCAGTGCTCGTGGGTGCGCGGCTTTCAGAGCTCGCCGCCCGAGTCGGACCGCGCGATGCAGGACTGGCAGGACATCAACCGCTTCACGGGTAGCTTCACCATGCGCTTCAAGCCGTTCAAGTGGATGACACACCGCCTGTCCGTGGGCACGGACTTCACGCAGACCAAGAACGAGGAGCTGCTGCCGTATCTCACCAATGACACGCTGCGCTACTTCTGGGGGTCGAACGCGGACGGCTGGAAGTATCAGGACCGGGATGAGGCGGTGTTCAACACGTACGACTACAACGGCACGGCGCAGTTCGATGTCACGTCGAAGGTAAATTCGGCGACGAGCGTCGGCGTGCAGTACTACACGAAGTACTTCTCCAACATCACCGGCGAAGGAGATTTCTTCCCCGCGCCCGGTCTCGAGACCATCTCCTCCGCGGCGACCAAGCCGACCACGCTGGATGACTACTCCAACAACAACACGCTGGGCTTCTACGCGCAGGAGCAGGTCGGCTGGCAGAACCGGCTCTTCCTCACGGCCGCGCTGCGCGTGGACAACAACAGCGCATTCGGCAAGGATGTGAAGTGGGTGACGTATCCCAAGGCGAGTCTGTCGTGGGTGCTGAATGAGGAGCCGTTGTTCCGCGAACACATGCCGGCCTTCGTGAACACGTTCAAGCTGCGTGCAGCCTATGGTGAATCCGGCCAGCAGCCCAGCACGTTCACCGCGCTGCGCACGTTTTCGCCCGTTCCGGGCCCGAACGGCACCCCGGCGCTCACGCCCGCATCGATCGGGAATCCCGCCCTGGGTCCCGAGCGCGGCAAGGAGATCGAGCTGGGATTCGACGCCGGCCTGTTCAACGATCGCGCGGGACTCGAGTTCACGCTGTACGACACCCATACCCACAACGCCATCCTGCTCCGCGGTGTGGCGCCGTCGTCGGGGTTCGGCGCGCAGAGCCAGTACGTGAATGCCGGTGAGATCATGAACCGCGGCATTGAAGCGCTGCTCAAGGGACAGGTCTTCAACGGCAAGGATTACGGCTGGGATCTTGGCCTGAACATCTCGGCCAATCAGGGCAGGGTCATCCGGCTCTCCGGCACGGACACGACCATCGTGAACGGCAGCATTCAGCAGCGCGTGGGCTACGCGCCCGACTCGTGGTTCCGTGAAAAGGTCGTGAGTGCCCGTTTCGATCCGAACACGGGACAGGCCGTGGACGTCATGTGCGACGATGGGAATGGCGGTTCCACCCCCTGCTACGACGCCAACGGCAAGGTCATCGCGCCGCGCGTGTTCCTCGGCCGCGCCGTGCCGGCCCTGGAAGGGTCGCTGTCATCGAACGTGCGCTTTCTCAAGCGCTTCCGCCTGACCACCATGGTGGACTTCAAGGCGCACTACTCCAAATACAACAACGACGAGCGCGTGCGCTGCCAGGTCTTTCGCACCTGCATGGAAAACATGGAGCCCGACAAGTACGATCCCCGGGTGATCGCGCAGATGCAGAGCAGCGGCACGCTCGTGGACTTCGTGGTCGATGACGCGAAGTACGCCAAGCTGCGCGAGATCACGCTGAGCTGGGATGCACCGTCGCAGTACGTCAGTCGCTTCGGCGCGAAGGCGCTGTCCCTGAGCCTGGCCATGCGGAATCTGCACACCTGGACGGACTACCCGGGCCCCGATCCGGAGGACTTCTTCGTGTCCGGCGGTTCAGGGAATGGCTCGACCTTCATCGACCAGTCCATGCTGCCGCAGCTCACCTCGTATGTCCTGACTGCACACCTGAGCTTCTGAGGAACGATCCAATGACCCGGATTGCCATGCGTGGCCGCGGCGTGCGCCGCGCCCGATCTCTGCGGAGCCGCTGGTTCGTCGTGGCCGCCGCATTCGCGGTGCTCGCCGCGTGCAACACCGACCAATTGCTCAACGTCAACGCCCCGGACCGCGTCCCGGCCTCGACGATCGATGACCCCAAGCAGGCAGCGCTCATGGTGAACAGCGCCGTGGGAGACTTCGATTGCGCGATGGGCTCGTACACGGTCGTGGAGGCGATCATTTCGGATGAGTTCTCGGACGCGCAACTCGGCGCGGCGGGGTGGCCATATGATCGCCGGGATGCGGGTACACAGACCGCCGGGATCTACGGCACCAACCCGTGCACCAGCAACCAGAATCCCGGCGTCTACACGCCGTTGTCCACGGCGCGCTGGTCGTCGGACAATGCGCTCACCAAGCTGCAGGGCTGGACCGATGCGGACGTCGGTTCCGCGCGCACCGATCTCATGGCGCAAGCTGCACTTTACGCCGGCTTCAGCTACACCCTGATGGGCATGTCGATGTGCGAGGCGGCGTTCGACCTGGGCGCGCCGGTGGATCAGATGGCCATGTTCGCGCTCGCGGAGGATCGATTCGGTACGGCGATCACCGACGGCGGAACCTCTGGCAATCAGGACGTCGTGAACGCCGCGTACCTGGGGCGCGCCCGTGTGCGGCTCTATCAGGGCAACGCCGACGGCGCCGCCTCCGACGCGGAGCAGGTGCCAGCGGGATTCGAGCTCGATGCGAGTACCGGGTCGGACGACAACCGGCGCTACAACCGCGTGTACGCCGTCACGGCGCAGTTTGGCGACTATACGGTGGACCCGCAGTCACGAGACCTGCTGGTCGGGCCGACCGTGTATACGGGGGGGAGCACCGCGGGATTCGTCTCCGATCCCCGCGCCGCCGTCGCGCAGGGCACGAACCGGGCGGCGGACCCGACGCAGACCATCTTCTATCCCACGAAGTATTCTGCCGACGACAGCCCGCTTCCCATCGCCACCTACGCGGAAGCGCAGCTCATTCTCGCCGAAGCGACGGGCGGGGCGGGCGCCGTCACGATCATCAACGCGCTCCGGGACGCGGCCGGGGTGCCACACTACACCGGGCCAACCGACGCGGCGTCCATTACCGCGCTCGTGGCCGACGAACGCCGCCGCGCCCTCTTTGCGGAAGGGTTCAGGAACTACGACATTCAACGCTTCAACCTGCCGCTCATTCCCGCGCCGGGCACCGCCTTCCGCAACGGCGGCTTCTACGGCAACACCACCTGTCTGGCCCTGCCGGACGTCGAACGCTACAACAACCCCAACGTGCATTGAGGACACCTCGTGGGGCGTAATCGCTCGCAGTTCTTCACCGGAGCCCTGCTGGGGATCGCGTTCGCGATTCCCGGCGCGGCCTCCGGCCAGAGCCCGGCGCCGCGCGGGCTCGACGCCTATGTGGAGCGCGCGCTGCGCGACTGGCGGGTTCCGGGCGCGGCGATCGCCGTGGTTCGCAACGATTCCGTCGTATTCATCAAGGGCTATGGCGTTCGTGAGCTGGGCAAGCCCGCGCCGGTGGACGCGCACACCGTATTCGGCATCGCCTCCACCTCCAAGGCATTCACCGCGGCGGCACTGGCCATGCTCGTGGACTCCGCGAAGCTCTCGTGGGACGACAAGGTCACGAAGTTTCTCCCCTGGTTCCAGATTGCCGGGCCCTATGTCACACGCGAAGTGACGGTGCGTGACCTGCTCACGCATCGCACCGGACTGCCGCGTGGGGATCGCCTCTGGTACGCGTCGGGTTTCGACCGTACAGAAGTGCTGCACCGGGTGCGATTCCTCGAGCCCAAGTGGAGCTTCCGCGCCCGGTACAGCTATCAGAACATCATGTTCATCACCGCGGGTCAGGTGGTGGGCGCGGCGAGCGGCTCGAGCTGGGACGACTTCGTCCGGTCGCGCATCTTCACGCCGCTCGGCATGTCGAATAGCAGCACCAGCATCAGCGCGCTCGCCGCGCAGTCGGACGTGGCCATGCCGCACCAGATCATTCACGACACCGTGCAGGTGATCCGGTGGCGCAACATGGACAACCTCGGCGGCGCCGGCGCAATCAATTCCAGCGCATGGGATCTGGCGCAGTGGCTGCGCCTGCAGTTGGGTCACGGCGTGTACAACGGCAAGCGCCTGCTCAGCGACTCCGTGATGGACGAGATGCACACGCCGCAGATGGTAATCCGGATGAGCAAGGATGCCCACGCGATGTTTCCGGACACGCACTTCATGGCGTACGGGCTGGCATGGTCGCTGCGCGACTATCACGGTCGCAAGATGGATGGCCATGGCGGAGTGATTGACGGCATGCGCACCGAGATCGGGCTGATTCCGGAGCTGCATCTCGGTGTCGTGGTGCTGGCCAATCTGGATGAAACCGACTTCCCCACAGCCATGCTGTATCGCGTGCTCGATGCATACATGGGCGCGCCGCCGCGCGACTGGAGCACGCTCATGCTCGCGGCGGCGAAGAAGGCGCAGGCCACGGATGACAGCACGCGCAAGGCGTTCGAAGCCGCGCGTGTGCCGAACACGCATCCGTCGCTTCCGCTGGAGCAGTACGCGGCGACCTATCAGGACAGTCTGTACGGGCGCATTGTGGTGAGCGACAGCGCCGGCCGGCTGGTGGTGTCCTTTGGCCCATCCTTCACGGGCGACGCCGAGCACTGGCACTTCGACACCTTCAAGGTCACCTGGCGCGACGCGGCGCTGGGGAATACCTGGATCACGTTCGCGCTCAACGCCCGTGGTGAGGTGGCATCGCTCCACCTGCAGGACGTCGGCGATTTCACGAAACTCTCTCACGGAGATATTGCCCCATGAAATGGTCTCTGGTGCTGCCGACATTCGCGATGATCGCGTGCGCACACGGCGGTGGTCCGTTACCCGCGGGGGCCGAATCGGGGCCGTACGATCTGGTGATCGAGCACGGCATGGTGGTGGACGGAAGCGGAAATCCCTGGTTCCGGGGCGACGTGGCCATCAAGGGAGACCGGATCGCGCGCATCGCGCCCGCTGGCATGCTCAGGGATGCGAAGGCGACGCGGCGGATCGACGCCACGGACCTGGTGGTGGCGCCCGGCTTCATCGACATCCAGGCGCAGTCCGTTCAACAGCTCATGAACGGCGACAGCCGCGTGGTGAGCATGATCACGCAGGGCGTCACCACCATGATCTTTGGCGAGGGCGAGACACCGGCGCCCGTCAATGACGGGATTCTCGCGCTCTACAAGGAAGAGGGCGGCGACACTGCCACGCTGCGGATTCTGCAGGGTTTCAGCGGTGAGCACGGCTTCGGCAACTGGCTCGCCGAAATGCAGCAGCGCAAGGCGTCCACCAACTTCGGATCATTCCTGGGTGCCGCCACGGTACGTGCCTATGCGAAGGGGATGGCCGAGGGGGCGGCGTCACCGGCTGAGCTGGACACCATGCGCACGGTGGTGCGGCACGCGATGGCGGATGGCGCCTTTGGGGTGGCGAGCGCGCTCATCTATCCGCCTGGAAGCTATGCGTCCACGGCGGAGCTCGTGGAGGAGGCGAAGGCAGCGGCGCCGTACGGCGGGATCTACATCACGCACATGCGATCGGAGGGCGACCGGCTGCTGGAAGCAGTGGACGAAGCCTTCACGATCGGGCGGGAAGGGGGCGTGCCGGTGGAGATTTACCACCTGAAGGCCGCCGGTGTGCAGAACTGGCCCAAGGCGGTGAAGGTCATCGCGAAGATCG
>JBOHTE010000831.1:0-3281 GCA_050733555.1 Gemmatimonadaceae bacterium
GCCCAAGCTCACGGTCATCACGCGCAAGGCCTACGGTGGCGCCTACGACGTGATGAGCAGCAAGCACATTCGTGGCGACTTCAACGTGGCATGGCCCACCGCGGAAATTGCCGTGATGGGGCCGCGCGGCGCCGTCGAAATCCTGTACCGGAAGGAACTCGGCGACCAGGCGGACCCGCAGGCCGCGATGGACCAGCGCATCGAGGAGTACCGCGCGCGCTTCGCCCACCCCTACATTGCCGCGGGACGGGGCTACCTCGACGACATCATCGATCCACGCGACACCAGGCCGCGGCTGATCGACGCGCTCGAAACGATGCGCACCAAACGGGATCGGAATCCACCCCGGAAGCACGGCAACATCCCGCTCTGATGCCGCGACCCAGTTTGACCCTGCATCTGGGCGATCTTGCTCCCGACTTCGCGCTTGCCGACGCGGTATCCGGCGCATCCGTCTCGCCGCGCAGCCTGCTGCTCGACCGGCGGGGCCTGCTGCTCGTCTTTCATCGCGGCATGTGGTGACCCAACTGCCGCGGGCAGCTCGGTGAGCTGCGCGACGCCATGCCGGAATTCGAGCGCGAGCAGATCGGCGTCGCGGTGATTCTCGCGCAGGCATGCGCGCGCATCGCGAGCGCACTGGAACGACGCCAGGTGCGCTATCCATTCCCGCTGCTGTGCGATCACGATCGCGCGGTCATCAAGCGCTACGGGGTCTGGTATCCGTGGGGACTCGACGGATTCAATACGGCGCATCCCGCATCGTTTCTCATCGATGCCGCCGGCCACATCCGCTACGCGTTCGTGGGCAGCAATCAGTTCGCGCGCACGCCCGTGGCGCACGTGCTGGATGTGGCGGCGTACGAGGCCGGATGATGACCACCATGGGCACCGTCGTGCCGTTCACCTTCACAGCCGCGTCGTGTTCACCAAGGTTCTGATCGCCAACCGCGGCGAGATCGCGGTGCGGATCCTGCGCGCCTGCCACGAACTCGACATTTCCGCCGTGGCCGTCTACAGCGATGCCGACGCGCACGCGCCGCACGTGCGCGATGCCGATGAAGCGGTGTGGATCGGCGCGTCGCCGTCCAGCCAGAGCTATCTGTGCGGCGATCGCATCATCGACGCGGCGCTGCGAACGGGCGCCCAGGCGATCCATCCGGGATACGGCTTTCTTTCCGAGCGTGAACCGTTCGCGCGCGCGGTGGCGGACGCGGGGCTCGTCTTCGTGGGACCGCCGGCTTCCGCCATTGCTGCCATGGGAAGCAAGACCGCCGCGCGGCAGCTCGCGACGGAGGCGGGCGTGCCCGTCGTTCCCGGCACGACCCGGCCCGTGACGGATGCGGCGGATGCCCTGCGCGCGGCGGAGCCGTTCGGCTTTCCCGTACTCCTCAAGGCGGCAGCGGGAGGAGGCGGGAAGGGAATGCGTCTCGTGCAGAGCGCCACGGAACTTCCCGCGGCGCTGGACGCCGCACGGCGGGAAGCGAAGAACGCATTCGGCGATGACGCGGTGTACGTCGAGAAATACATCGTCGGTCCGCGGCACGTGGAAATCCAGGTGCTGGGCGATCTCCATGGCACGATGCTCTCACTCGGAGAACGCGAGTGCTCGCTCCAGCGGCGCCACCAGAAGATGATCGAGGAGGCGCCCAGCGTGGCGGTCGACGCGGAGCTGCGCCGCCGCATGGGTGAAACGGCGGTGCGTGCGGCGCGGGCAGCGGGGTACACGAACGCCGGAACGTGCGAGTTCCTGCTCGACGCGAATGGCGAGTTCTATTTTCTGGAAATGAATACGCGACTGCAGGTCGAGCATCCCGTCACGGAGCTGGTCACGGGTCTGGACCTGGTGCACTGGCAGCTGCGCATCGCGGCCGGCGAGCGGCTTCCCTTCCGCCAGGAAGAACTGCAGCCGATGGGTTGGGCCCTGGAGTGCCGCATTACGAGCGAGGATCCGTCCAACGGATTTCTTCCATCCACGGGACGTGTCAGTTACTTGCGGGTGCCGGGCGGACCGGGCGTGCGCTGGGATGGCGGGATCGGCATGGGCAGCGAGATCGGCCTGCACTACGACCCGCTGCTGGGCAAGCTCATTGCCTGGGCGCCGACGCGCGACGCCGTGATCGCGCGCATGCATCGCGCACTGCTGGAGCTCACGGTGGAGGGCGTGGAGACGTCGCGCGACTTTCACCTGCGCGTCATGGAAGATGATGAGTTTCGGCGCGGCGCCATCGGCATCCAGTGGTTGGAGCAGCGCCTGAGCGACCTCACGGCAGTGCGCCCGCCGGAGTCGGGGCGGCGGGCCGCGATCATTGCGGCAACACTGCTCGCCGAGCGCGAGCGGACGGCGCGTCTGCGGCCAGTGGCAAACGGCGTGGATCACGCCCAGGATGCCACGCTTGACGCCTGGCGGCTCGCCGCGCTGCGCGAAGGCCTGCGCGACGAATAATGGTTCGCGCGCGCCTCCATATTGAGTCGATTGCCGCGGGTGGGGATGGCGTGGCGCGAGCGGGTAGCCTCGTCGTGTTCGTGCCCCGCACGGCGCCGGGTGATGAGGTCGATGCCGACATCGTGGCGCACGGACGGTTCGCGCGAGGATCGGTCCGGCATCTCGCGGCGGCGTCCCCATCGCGTACGGACCCACTATGCGAGCACTACACGCGCGACCGGTGCGGCGGCTGCCAACTCCAGCATCTGCGCTATGACGCACAGCTCACGGCGAAGCAGCGGATCGTGCGGGACGCGCTGCAACGGATCGGTCGCCGCGACGTCGGCGACGTCGCAGTGGCGCCGAGCCCGTCACCCTGGCGCTACCGGGGGAAGCTCACGCTGGCCCTGCGTCGTGTACGGGATCAGTGGATCGCCGGGTTACACCCGTACGACGCGCCAGGACGGGTCTTTCCGCTGCACGACTGTCTCATCACGGATGAGCTGGTCATGCGCGCGTGGCATGAGGTGATCGCGGCGCAAACAGAGCTGCCCCGCGCGCAGGAGCTTCGCGGTGCGATGCGACGCGACGGAGTGCAGATGATGTTCGTGCTCGACGGTGGCGAGCGCTGGTCACGATCCGCCGAGTTCTTCGCGCGCGTGCCGTCGCTGACGTCTCTCTGGTGGCGCGGGCCGTCCGGTTCGCCTGTCCTGCTGCACAAGCGGCAGGAGCACGACGCGACGAGTGCCGCGGCCGCGTCGTTTGCACAGGTGAACGCGGCGGTGGCGGCGGTCGTTCATGCCCACGCTCTGGAGCGCGTGCTGGCGCACCAGCCACGCTCGGCGGTGGATGCGTATGC
>JBOHTE010000832.1:0-2644 GCA_050733555.1 Gemmatimonadaceae bacterium
GAACGAGTTCTATTTCGGCTCGGTGAACGGCGGTGTCTGGAAAACGGTGGATGCGGGGCGGGTGTGGGAGCCGGTGTTCGATGCACAGCCCGTGGCATCGATCGGCGCCATTGCCGTGGCGCCATCGTCGCCAGACGTTGTGTACGTGGGCAGCGGCGAATGCACCCTGCGCGATTCCACCGGCTACGGGAACGGCATGTACAAGTCCGTCGATGCCGGCGCCACGTGGACGCACATCGGGCTGGATGACACCCAGCACATCGGCAGGGTGGCCGTGCACCCAAAGGATCCGAACACGGTGTTCGTGGCCGCCATCGGTCACTTCTACGGTCCGAGTGCGGAGCGCGGCGTGTTCCGTTCGACGGATGGCGGCCGCACCTGGAAGAAGGTGCTCTATCGCAACGAGAATGTGGGCGCGATTGAAGTCGTGATCGATCCGGCGGACCCGCGCGTGATCTACGCCGGACTCTGGAACACGCGGCGACCACCCTGGTTCGTGTACGCGCCGACGAATGGGCCGGGCGGCGGGTTGTTCAAGTCGACCGATGGCGGCGACACGTGGAAGGAGTTGAAGAGCGGACTGCCGCAGAGCGGGATCGGCAAGAGCGGCATTGCGGTGTGTCCCAGCAATCCGCTTCGCGTGTATGCGGTGATTGACGATCTGCTGCCCGATCCATCCGTACCGGTCGACACCTCTGCCGCGGCACGTGCCGCGCGCCAGTTCGGCGAAGGGCTCTCGGGGCTGGGCGGTTTTTTCCGCTCGGACGACGCCGGCGAGAGCTGGACGCGGCTCTCGTCGGATCCGGCGTTGTGGGGGCGCGGCTGGTACTTCGAGCACGTCGCGGTGGATCCCGGGGACGCGGACGTGGTGTACGTGTCGAACGTCTCCATGTCACGGTCCATGGATGGCGGTCATACGTGGGTACCGGTGCGCGGATCACCCGGCGGCGACGACTATCATCAGCCCTGGGTGTCGCCCGACGATCCGAACACGGTGATCGTGGCCAGCGACCAGGGCACGATCATCACGCGCAACGCGAAGGCGGCCGATCCCAGGGCGATCACGTGGAGCACCTGGCTCAACCAGCCCACCGCGCAGATGTATCACGTCTCCGTGGACTATCGCTTCCCGTACTGGGTGACGGGCGCCCAGCAGGATTCGGGCGCCGTGGCGGTGCGGTCGCGCGGCAAGTTCGGGGAGATCTCGATGCGCGACTGGGAGCCATCGGGTGCCGGCGGCGAAAGCGGCTACACCGCCGGCGACCCGCTGCATCCCGGCGTGATCTATGGCGGCACCGGAACGCGCTTCGATCTGGCCATCAACGCGCCCATTCCGGGGACCACGTCGCCGCCGGTGGAGAAGCCGGATGTGGCGCGCACGGACTGGACGCAGCCGCTCGTGCTCTCGCGCGCCGATCCGCGCGCGCTCTACTACGGCAATCAGTATCTGTTCAGGTCGAGCGATGCGGCGCGTACGTGGACGCGCATCAGTCCCGATCTCACGCGTCCCGCGCCCGGCGTCCCCAAACTCATGGACGCGGCCGCGGCGGCCGACACGGGGACGAACGGACAGCGCGGCGTGATCTACACCATCGCGCCCTCGCCCCTGCTCGTCCCCATGGTGTGGGTGGGGACGGATGATGGCGTCATTCAGGTGACGACCGACGACGGCAAGTCATGGAAGAACGTGACGCCGCCGGCGATCTCGGCGTGGAGCCGCGTGACGATGATCGAGGCATCGCACCTTGATTTCAACACGGCGTACGCGACGGTGGATCGCCACCAGCTCGAGGATTTCGATCCGTACATTTTTCGCACCCGTGACATGGGGAAGAGCTGGCAGCGCATTACCACCGGACTGCCGGCCGGCGGCTACGTGCATTCGGTGAAGGAAGACCCCATGCGGCAGGGGCTGCTCGTGGCTGGTACGGAGCATGGCGCGTGGGTGTCGTTCACCGACGGCGACAGTTGGGAGTCCCTCCAGCTCAACCTCCCGGTGACCTCCGTACGCGATTTCGAGATTTACGACGGCGATCTCATCGTGGGGACGCACGGGCGCGGCATCTGGGTCATCGACGACATCAGCCCGCTCCGGCAGGCCGCCGCGACGCTGCTGGCGGGCGATGCCTATCTCTTCAAGCCCTCGGATGCGATCAACGTCATCCAGGGTGGCGACGAGGGAACACCGATGCAGAAGGACGAGCCGCAGGCGCAGAATCCGCCGGCTGGGGCAGTCATTGACTACTACCTCAAAGCTGACGTGAGCGGTGGGACGCCGGTGACGCTCGAGATTCTCGACGCGAGCGGGAAGATGCTGCACACCTTCTCGAGTGCGGCGCAGCCGCAGGAGCCCGGCCGGGGCCGTGGACGCACGGGTGGCATTCCCAACACGACCGCACTCTGGCGGCGGGAGCCCGAACCGTTTTTGGCGACGGCGGGAATGCACCGTGTGTACTGGGTGCCGGTGGCGGACAGCGCGCGCGGGGCGGGGCGGGGTGGGGCGGAGGGCTTCCGTCGCCGCCCGACGCTGCTCACCGGCGCGTTCACCGCCAGACTCACCGTGAATGGACACAGCTACACGCAGCCGTTTGCAGTGCGGGCGGACCCGAGAGCGGAGTTCTAGGGGCAGCCCATGGGGCAGCCC
>JBOHTE010000833.1:0-4509 GCA_050733555.1 Gemmatimonadaceae bacterium
TCGTGTGCACTTCCACGCCCAGCTCCTCCAGATCGCGTCGCGCGTGCTCGGCCAGCGACTCCGGAAATGCGGGAAGCAGCCTCGGCCCGCCCTCGAGCAGGATCACGCGCGTCTTCCGCGTATCCACGCGCCGGAAATCCGGATGGAAGACGTTTCTGGCCGTGTCGGGAATCATCCCCGCCAGCTCCACACCCGTGGGGCCACCGCCCACGATGACGAACGTCAGCCATTCGGCCTGCTCCTGCGGATCGTCGGTCTTCTCCGCGTTCTCAAACGCGGTGAGAAAGCGATGCCGGATCTCGCGCGCGTCCTCGATTCCCTTGAGCCCCGGCGCGAGCGGCTTCCATTCGTCGTGCCCATAGTAGGACGGCCCGGTTCCCGTGGCGACGACGAGATAGTCGTACGGAAACTCGCGGCCGTTCTCGGCAATCACCGCGCGCCGCGCCGTGTCCACGCGCGTCACCTGCTCGAGCAGCACTGCGGTGTTGCGCTGCTTGCGCAACAGGAACCGGATGGGTGACGTGATGTTCGTCGGCGCCAGCACCGCCGTCGCCACCTGATAGAGCAGCGGCTGGAACAGGTGATAGTTCGTCCGATCGAGCACGAGCACGCTGGCGTCCGCGCGCCTGAGCGCTCGCGCGGCATAGAGCCCGCCGAATCCGGAGCCGACTATGACAATACGGGGACGCATCGCGCAGTAGTTGTCACCTGTACCCTGCCAAGTGTGTGACTCCGGTCGGCTGATCTAATCGCTCCTTGCGTCCAACACCGCATTCCTGCCAGGCTCGATTACGATTGCGTGGCCATCCGCAGAGCATCATCGAGAAAGGCCACAAGCGACGGACATTGTTTTCGAGCTTCATCCAGGTCGAGCTTCCCGAAGAGCGTAAACCCATCGATGATCTTCTTGTAATTCTTGTTGAGCCTCTCACGGTATATTCGGGCCAGCAGCTTTGCAGGCGGATTGGCAAAGTTAATGGACTCCGGTTTTCCCGAGCGCACACCGAGCGCCTCGGACACCGTCCGCGGAAAGATTTCTGGCTGCGAGAGCAGCCACGCCTCGGTTTCATGCACAGCGAAGTGTTGCTGAAACAATGGATTCCCGACTCGCGTCTCGATGTGGCTGATTGCCCACTGTCTTCGGGCCTCGGCGCTCGTCATGCCTTCCGGGAAAAACGTTGGGCCATACAGATCCAGCAGTCCGATTCCGCCAACAATGTCAGACCGCCTGTTCGGACCCAGGTTCAGACTTACCTTGTGCGCGATATCCTTATAGTAGGTCGCCCAGCCTTCGAATTTCACCGGGATCACGCCAACGCGTGAGGCACTGTGCGCATCGAGCCATCTCCGAAGCAGCGGTGGGATGCATCGGGCTTCGGTAGCTCCCTCCACGAAGAGCAGGATCTTCATCCGATCACTTCGAGCTCACCGGATCGAAATAAGGCCCCAAGACGGTATTCGGCTATCCACGCTTTGAGTTTGTCACCTTCCAGCGTGCGCACACTGGTGCTCCCGCTTTCCCACTGCAAGACAGTCGTCGTCGGCGCATACTGCGTGAAGGCATCGAGCAGATCAGGCGAGTGCGTCGTGATCACTACCTGCGCTTTCACGGATGCTTCAGCAGCCAGCTCCGCGACAATCGGCAGCATCGATGGATGCAGACCGGTTTCGGGTTCATCGATAGCGATGAGCGCTCCGGCCTGAGGTGTTGCCAGCGCCGCGATCAGCATGAGAAAGCGCAATGTGCCGTCAGAAAGATCGGCTGCGCTCTGCTCTGTCCTCAGAGATTTCCATCGAATCCGCAGTTGAATTTCCTGATCGGCCGCAGGCGGAAAAACCAGTTCCTCATAATCGGTGCCGAATGCTGCCGCCATGGCTTGATCGAGCGTCTCCTTGAAGTCCCGATCACTCGTGTAGAGCGTGTGCAGCACAACGACCAGATTCTGGCCGTCCGCTGAAAGAGTTGACTCCCGGCGCGCAACCGTGGCGCGGCGGACCGCAGCCAGAGAATCGACATGCATATCGTGATAAATCTTCCATGACGCGAGAATGTCACGGAATTGGCGAAGGACGTCGTTGGTGAACGGGCTCGCCGAGAGTGCCAGCAGTGTCTGGTCCTCGGGAATGCTCTCCTGTGTCGCCTGCAAGCGACGATTTTCGGAATCGAAAATTACGGCATGACCTGAACCACGCTCGAGAAATTTGAACGGTTGCTCCTCAATCCCCTGTTCCACCTTGCGGTAATTCCCAAGAAGCTCACGGCTGACGCGGTACGAGCTGCTCTGGCCGATGCGTACCAGGTGCAGTTCGTACGTTAGTGCGTCTCTCAAGTTGGCAATGCCGTCGAGCTTGATCTTCCATCCAAGCTCCGGCGCTTTCCCATCCCACAGTAGCGGACCAATGCCGCCCTGCGACAGCACCATGGACGGGAGTTCACCGAGGGCTGACGCGCGCAGGGTGATCAATCCTCGAAGCAGGTTCGATTTTCCCGAACCGTTAGGGCCGATCAACATGTTCAGTGGACCCGGTAGCCATCGCACGCTCCGGAGCGACCGGAATCCCGTGATTTCAACTTCGCGCAATGTCATCGAAGACCTCGTTGTGATGCAGCCATGAGCTCCGCGCCATCCGCCAGTGAGAAATACTGCAGTTTACTGTTGAATGTTACCTCACCTGACGAGGCAGGCACTTGCCACGCTCCAACAAAGATGTACAGCCCGCGGACCTCATCGAAAGGAGAACAGACGGCTCCGCTGCCCGTCAGACCAAGCAGCTTCCTGTGCGAGGGCGGGAAGGATCGCATCTTTCCGAAGTCCTCTTCCCGCCGTCGCGCTTGGCGCGACACTACCCAATCTGCACCCCCTCGGCCGCGATCACCGCACGACCTTCCGCCCACCGCGCGCCCACGGTGATGAGCAGCACGAGTACGATCAGTAATACGCTGTACGCTGCGGCAGTGCCGAAGGCGAAGTTGCGGAGCTGCGAGAGGATCTCCATGGAGATGGGACGGTTGGCGTGGGTGAACAGCACGATGCTGGCCACGAACTCGCCCACGCCCATGATCGCAGCGAGCATGGCACCCGCCACCAGGCCGGGACGCGCGGCCGGGAGAATCACCCGGCGCAGCGTGAGCCACCAGCTCCCGCCCAATCCGCGCGCAGCGTCCTCCAGCGACGGATCCATCTGCCGGAGCGAGCTCTCCGTGGCGCTCGACACGAGCGGAATTCCGCGAATGAAATACGCCAGCGGCAGTATCCAGAAGGTCCCCACCAGCAGAACGCGGAGTCCCGCGACGGAGTTCCGGTCAAAGGTGGACGCGAGGCCAATGGCGATGGCGGTGGCGGGAATGGCCCAGGGCAGCGCGACGAGCAGTTCGAGCAGCCGCCGCATGCGGAAGCGGCGCAGCACGAGCAGGTACGCGGCGAGGAAGCAGATGATGATATCCGCAACGGTCGCCAGCGCCGCCATGCCGACGCTGTTGCGAATGGGAACCCAGAGCTGCGGATCGCTCGCGAGATTGCGGAAGTTGTCGAGCGTGTATTCCGGCGGTAGCACCTGCGTGGTCCACGTACCGTCACGCGCGAAGGACACGAGCACCACCATGGCGTGCGGCAGCACGAGAATCACGACGAGCACCGCGCCCAGGAAGGGCGCGAGCGTGCGCGACAGGCGCGATTGCAGCGGCGCGCGCTTCACCACACCCTTGCCCGACATGCTGTAGCTGCGCCGCCGCTCGAACCAGCGAATGCCCAGCAGCGCGCTCACCGCCGTCACGGCGAGCACCGTGGTCTCCACGTACACCATGCCCATGGCGCCGTTGAGCTTGGACGACACGATCTGTGTGGAGAGCACGCGAATGCCGCCGCCAAAGATGTACGGCGCCGAAAAGCTGCCCAGCGCGCTCATGAAGACGAGGAGCATGGAGCCGGCGAGCGCCGGCGTGAGCAGCGGCAGCGTGATGCGCAGCATTCGCCTGGTGCGCGACGCGCCGAGTCCGGCCGCGGCCTCGTCGAGCGAATTGTCCAGCCGCTCGAGCCCGGCGGAGACGAAGAGAAAGACGTAGACGTACATCGTGTACGCATGCACGAAGATGATCGCGCCGACACCGTTGAGCGTCCAGGGCGCGTGATCCATGTGCAGGACATCCTGCACCGCGCGCGTGATGACGCCCGTTTCTCCATAGAGGAAGAGGAACGCGATGACGCCGACGAGCGGCGGGAGCGCGGCGGGCAGCGTGGCGATCGCGCCGAGCAGCCGCCGTCCCCGGAATTCGTAGCGCGTGAGCAGGAAGGCGAGCGGAATGCCCACGATCGCCGCCGCGATGACCGAGCCGACGGCGATGATGATGGTCGTGCGCAGCGCCTCCATGTCCGCGGGACTCGCGACGAAGTCGCGCCAGTACTGGAGTCCGTGCTCGAAGCTGCCCGCGATGACCGCGATGTTGGGGAAGACAACGGTCCAGAGGAGAAGGGCGACGAGCAGGTAGGGAAGCGGCGCGAGGAGCGCGCC
>JBOHTE010000834.1:0-2547 GCA_050733555.1 Gemmatimonadaceae bacterium
TCCTCACCGTCCTCGACTCCGGCGACGATGCAGGGCAGCTCTGGTTCACGATGCCGTACGTCGAAGGCGAATCGCTCCGCGACCGCCTCGTGCGCGAGAAGCAGCTCCCAGTGGACGATGCATTGCGCATCACGCGCGAAGCGGCGCTGGCTCTCGAATACGCGCACCAGCACGGCGTCGTGCACCGCGACATCAAGCCGGAGAACATTCTCCTCACACAGGACGGGAGTACGCTGGTTGCCGATTTCGGTATCGCCCGATCACTCGGCGCCGCGAA
This sequence comes from Gemmatimonadaceae bacterium, assembly GCA_050733555.1. Taxonomy (GTDB): domain Bacteria; phylum Gemmatimonadota; class Gemmatimonadetes; order Gemmatimonadales; family Gemmatimonadaceae; genus JADGGM01. Next base: position 278 of record JBOHTE010000834.1, read on the forward strand.
CGCGCCGGAATCCGCGCTCACGGAAACTGGCCTCGCGCTGGGAACACCGGCGTACATGAGTCCCGAACAGGCGTCCGGCGAGCGCACGCTGGATGCACGCACCGATGTCTACAGTCTGGGCGCGGTGCTCTTCGAGATGCTGGTCGGCCAGCCGCCCTTCACCGGCGCCACGGCGCAGGCGCTGATCGCGCAGCGATTCAGCGGGCAGGTGCCACCTATTCGACCGGTGCGGCCCAGCGTGAGCGAGGGGCTGGAGCACGCGGTGCACCGCGCGATGGCGCTCGTCCCGGCGGACCGCTTTGCGACCACGGCCGATTTCGCTCACGCGCTCGCGGCGTCCGCGACAGCGGCCACCGCTGCGGTCACAGCTGCGTCTGCGTCGGCGGCCGCTACCGCGCTTTCACCGGCAGTACCACCGCTGTCCGCGCCGGCGCTCACGGCGGCGCCGCCGGCAGCTCGCGCTCGTCCCCGCATCCCGCTCGCTCTGGCGACGCTCGCGCTGGGACTCGTCCTGGGCCTCGGCGTCCTCTTCGCCTGGAAGTCCCGCGAGACGCCGCCCGCAAGCGATGCGGGTCCCATGCGCATTGCCGTGCTCCCGTTTCAGAACCTGGGCGACACGGCGAACGCCTACTTTGCCGACGGCGTGACCGATGCCATTCGCGGCAAACTCACCGATCTGCCGGGGCTCCGGGTGATTGCGCGCAGCAGCTCCGTGCAGTTCGCCAGCTCCACGGCGTCGCCCCGGGAGATCGGTGCGGCGCTGGGCGTGCAGTATCTGCTCACCGGCACCGTGCGCTGGGAACACCACGGTACGACCAGTCAGGTGCAGGTGAGTCCCGAGCTGGTGAACGTGCGCGATGCGACCACCAAGTGGCAGCAGCCGTTCAGTGCACCGCTCAGCGATGTGTTTCAGGTGCAGTCGGACATTGCGGGCCGGGTGGCGCAGGCGCTGGACGTGGCCTTGGGCGACAGCAGCAGAGAGCAGCTCGCGGCGCGCCCCACGCAGAACGTCGCGGCGTACGACGCCTATCTCCGCGCGGAGGAAATCTCGAACGGGCTGGCCGCGGCGGATCCGCGCACCCTCCAGCGCGCCATCGCGTTCTACGAGCAGGCGACCGCGCTCGACTCCGGTTTTGCACTGGCCTGGGCGCGATTGTCGCGGGCACGGACCAAGCTGAACGCCAACGGCACACCGACCCCGGCGCTGGCCGCAGGGGCGCGCGAGGCCGCCGCGCGCGCCCGGGCGCTCGCCCCGACCCTGGCGGCAGGCTATGCCGCCCAGGGTGAATACGACTACTCCGTGACAAGGCAGTTGGGCAGGGCGGCGGCGTCGTACGCGGCCGGCCTGCGGCTCTCGCCGGACGATGCGGATCTGCTCGGCGGCGCAGCCGTGGTCGAACAGTATTTGGGGCAGTGGGACTCCTCGCTCGTGCACCTCGAGCGCGCCGCCACGCTCGACCCCCGCTCGGTTCAGGCACTTGGTCGCCTGGGCCGGGCACTCCTCTGGCTGCGCCGCTATCCTGAGGCCAGGGCACCGTTGGATCGTGCGCTGGCCCTCGCGCCGGCGGACCTGGGCAGCAGGGAGTATCGCCTGATGGTGAACCTTGCGGAGGGCGATCTGGCTGGTGCGCGCGCCATTCTCCGTGGCACTCCCGCCGCGGTGGACCCCGGGGCGCTCGAAGCTTTCATGGGCAACTTCTGGGATCTCTACTGGGTGCTGGATGACGCCCAGCAGCAGCAACTGCTCCGCCTGTCCCCCGCTGCCTTTGGCGATGACCGCGGAACCTGGAGCATTGTGCTCGCCGAGACCTGGTGGCTGCGTGGTGACACCGTGCGCGCGCGCAGCTTTGCCGACACGGCGCAAGTGGTCTTTGCCGCGCAGTTGAAGGCCGTGCCCGGCGATGCCCAGCGGCACGTGGAGCGCGGTCTGGCGCTCGCCTACCTGGGACGCAAGGCCGAGGCGATTCAGGAGGGCGAGCGCGGCGCATCGCTCGCTCCCCTGAGCCGCAATGCCTTTAATGGCGCGTACAATCAGCATGTGCTGGTGCGCATCTATCTGCTCACGGGGGAGACGGACAAGGCGCTCACCGCGCTGGAGGCGCTGCTCAAGGCGCCGTACTATCTCTCGCCCGGCTGGCTGCGGATCGATCCGACGTTTGCGGTACTGCGGGGGAATCCGAGGTTTGAGCGGATGGCGGGCGGCGCGGGTTGACCTCCCCCACCGCCCATCCCTTGGGAATCGGCAATCGGGAATGGGGAATCGTGGGAAT
>JBOHTE010000835.1:0-4730 GCA_050733555.1 Gemmatimonadaceae bacterium
ACCAGGCGCTCCGTGAGCATGACGTTGCGGAGCGCGTTTTCATCGGAACGGGCGCGCAGGAAATTCAATACATCGGAAGGAACCTCACCGCTGGCACTGCCCGAGTTGCCGGAACCCGCTGCGATGCTTGCCAAGTGACGATGGACGGCGGGAACTACGGCATGACGCGCGGCGGCGGCGAGAAACCAGTGCCAGTCAAAGCCGGGCAGCCCTGCCGTGCACACCGATTCGCCGCCTGGCCAGCCGCAGGCGCGCAGAACAAGTTGCACTTCTGGGCACCTGGCGCCGGGGTCGCAAGCGCGCGCGACATCGAGGTCCGTATGCGACTCAGCGGCGAATGAGGTTGATGAGCGCGGCGAGCCCACCAACCACGCTCACAATGGGGACTACGATCTCCTGAAACACACGTGAGCGACGGGTCACGATGATCTGGTCACCAGACTGGATGCCGGCGTTGGCCCACGCCGCATCCGCGTGCGTGAGATCCAGCAGGTACTCCTTGCCCCCGCGCCAGAGCCGCACTTTGTCCATGCGGCCGGTCTCCAATGCGCCTCCAGCCTGTGCGATCGCCATGGAAATGCTCGTCTCGCGAGGCAGTTCGTACACCTTCGGCGCGCGCACCTCGCCACCGATCACCACCTGAAACAGAGGTTCCACAATCACGTCGGGGTTCGACTGGTACTGTGACAGGAACGTCTTGAGACGCTGCTCCACCTCCGGAATCGGCACGCCCGCCACGGGCACCTGCTGGTACAACGGCTGGCGCAGCGCACCGTTCACTCCGACGGGAAAATCACCGCTCAACTCCGGATTCCGCCACACCGTGATACGCACCACGTCGCCGGGTTTGAGCACGAGCGTGGTGTCTGTCGCAGCAGGCTCGGAATCGCCCGCCGATGTCGGCGTGGTGCTCACTGTCGTCGTGCGTGGAGGTGGGGGTGCTGGCTGGTGTCCCGGATCGGCGGTGATGGGCAGGCATCCGGCCAGCATCAACGCCAGGCACGCACTCGGCACGCGCGAGGTCAGGATCAAGCGGTCTCCGGCCCGGAATAGTCGTAGTAGTAGTAGCCGCTGTACTGTGGCACCTTGTGATCCGGATCGTTGAGCACCGCACCGACCACGCGCACGCCAATGCTCGTCAGCCGGTGAATCGCGTCCAGCGCACTCGCGCGTTCCGTGTGCCCGGCGCGCAGCACCAGCAGAACGCCATCGCTCATTTTTCCCAAGATCAACGAATCCGCGGCCGCATGCACCGGCGGCGTATCGAGCAGCACCACTTCGAACTGACTGGCAAGCGAGACGATCAGATCGTGCATCCGCGTACCGCCCAGCAGCTCCGATGGGTTGGGCGGCAGCGTGCCGGCGGAGATGAACGAGAGTCCATCCACGAATGTCTGCCGCATCACATCCCCTTCCGCGGCCTGCCCCAGGAGTAGCTGCGTGAGCCCGGGCTCGCGCGACGTGCGGAACAGCGTGTGCAACCGCGCGCGGCGCAGATCACAGTCCACTATGACCACTCGCATTCCCTGCTGCGCGAACGTCACCGCCAGATTTGCGACGGTGGTGGTCTTGCCGTCCTGCGGCGATGGGCTCGTGACCACCATGACCCGGAGCGTCTGAACCGCCTGTGAGAAAATCAGGTTCGTGCGCAGCGTGCGGAACGCCTCCGAGCTGCCGGATCGTCCGTCGGAAACCGTCACGAGCGAAGTGCCGTTCGAGCGACGCGAATGTCCTACAATGCGATTCGGCAGCGGGAAAGACATCCTGCCGACGGCCAGCCGCCGGCCGGCGTTGGCGCTGCTCGTGATGCGCGGAATGATCCCGAGGTCGGGAATCTGCAGCACGCTCTCGATTTCCTCGCGTCGCCGGATGCCGGTGTTGAGCCGTTCGACGAGAAAAGCCGCGCCCGCGCCGAGCAGCAGCCCCACGATGAGGCCCGTCAGCAGCTTGATCCGGCGGCTCGTGCCAATGGGAGCGAACGGCTGTCGCGCGAGATCCACGATCTCCACCTGGCCAGCTTCCACAGCCTCCGCCACGCGTGCTTTCTGATATTCGCTGCGCAGCTGGTCCGCCATATTCCGCGTGGACTCGACCTGCTCCAGCAATCGGGCCTCGCCGGCCTGCGTGGCCGGAAGCTTCTTGAGCGCGGCCGAGTTGCGGTCGCGCAGTTCGTCCAGCGCCTGAATGCGCGCGTCGAGCGATGTGACCTGACTCTGCACCGCGTCGGTGAGCTGCGCCTGCGAGCCTGCAATGAGCTTGTGCAGCCGCTGCACGTCGGGATTGGTCGGCGCGCTGCTCCACCGTCCGGTCGTGGCCGAATCGAGCGTCGCCTGGTACGTGACGAGCTGCTGGTACGTGGCCTGCACCACCGGATTGTCCGCGATTCCGGGCGACGCCACCAGCGCGCTCAGCGTGTTGCCCCGCGGGTCACCGGTCTGACCCGACAACTGCTGCAACAGCGACTGGTACACCCGGCGGCTCGCCACCATGTCCTGCCGCTGCGACTCGAGGTTGAGCAAGCCTGTCTGCTCAGCCGCGACAACAGCGTCAGCCGATCCGTACACGCGCTTCGTCGAGCGGTACTGGCTCAGGTGATCCTGCGCGACGCGCAGCAACGAGTCGGTCTGGTCGAGTTGCGACTCCAGGAAGATCCGGCGGCGGCGCGACTGCTGCTGTGCCCGTTCGGCGTTTTCCTCCTGGAACACCTTTACCGCGGCGTTCACCACCTGCTGCGCCACGTATGGATCGGGAGCGGTGTACGACACATCCACCACATCGGTACGTGTGCGCTGACTCGCATGCAACCCGCCCAGCACCATGTCGGTGGCCGCGGACCGCGAAATGGTGCGCAGCATTCCCGCGTCCCGTTTTGCCGGTGCACCGGCGACGGTGAAGCGAACGCCGCCCGCTTCCGTGGCGGAGCCGTACGGCACCGTGCGCGTACGCCCATCCGATTCCACCAGGACATTCCTGTCATTGAACGTGAGCTTCACGCTGTCGCCCGGATTGTCGCGCACGAGCGATACGTTGCGGATGAGAGCAGCCGGAAAGCCCGCAACCTGGACGCGTGTGCCGAGCGGCTGCGAATCCGCCACTGCCTCGCCCACCGCGCGACTGCGCAGGACCTGCATCTGCGACTCGATCGGGTCGGTCCACGCGCCCATCGTCTGGTACGGTGAACTGTTGTCGAGATTGCCGGCGAGTTCGCGTTGCGTGTCCACCAGGCGAATGGTCGCGCCGGCCTGGTACTGCCGCTGGTCCTTGTGCAGACGGTACGCAGTGAAGAGCACGGCGATGCCCGCGATGGACAGCACAAGCCAGATGTGCCGCCGCAGGACGCCGAGCGATTCCTTGAGATCAATGGGCTCGGCGCCGCTACCAGCATCGTCCGGTGGCAGAGCCAGACGTGCGCGCGCGGGCGTGACGGCACGCACCGGCAGCAGCGACTCGTCGTCCGGAATGAGCTCGCTCATGATGTCATGACGCCGCGCGGACAGCACGTCTGGACTGCGCACCACGATGTGCGTCGCGTACGACACGCACCACGCGCTCCAGATCCGCTGTCGTCATGCCCGATCCGCTGGGCAGACACAGGCCGGCTTCGAACAACTCCTGCGCCACCGCGTCGCCCACGTGCGGATAGCGCCGGAACACGGGCTGCAGATGCATGGGCTTCCAGAGCGGACGTGCTTCGATGTTCTCATCTTCCAGCCGCAACCGAAGCTGCTCACGATCCACCCCGAACTCGGACGGATCGATCTGGATGGTGGTGAGCCAGCGAGTATGAACGCCCCACTCCGCTTCCGGCATGAACTCGAGTCCCGGCAGATCGCCGAGCGACGCCGCATAGAACTCGAAGTTCCGGCGGCGCGCGGAAACGCGATCCTGGAGCACACTCAACTGCCCGCGCCCGATCGCGGCGAGCACGTTGCTCATGCGGTAGTTGTAGCCGATTTCCGAATGTTCGTAATGTGGTGCGATGTCGCGCGCCTGCGTGGCCAGCTTGAGCGCGTGCGCCAGGAGATGCTCGTCAGCGCTCACGAGCATGCCCCCGCCGGAGGTCGTGATGATCTTGTTTCCGTTGAACGAGAACACGCCGGCGCGGCCGAATGTGCCCACAGCGCGCCCCCTGTACGTCGCGCCCAATGCCTCCGCCGCGTCTTCAATAAGCGGCACGTCGTAGCGCGCACAGGCAGCCATGACAGGATCCAGGTCCGCGCTCTGTCCGTACAGGTGCACGAGCACCACTGCCGCAGGCAGCCGTCCCGCGCGTGCGCGCCGCTCGAGCTCTTCGGCCAGGAGCGCCGGGTCCATGTTCCAGGATGCGCGCTCGCTGTCAATGAACACGGGCGTGCCGCCCAGATACAGAATGGGATTCACGCTCGCCGCGAAGGTGAGCGTGCTCACGAGCACATCGGTGCCCGGCCCCACACCCACGAGCTGGAGCGCAAGATGCAGCGCGGCGGTGCCTGAGCTGAGTGCCAGCGCGTGCCCACTCCCCAGCGCGCGCGCGAACTCCTGCTGGAATGCATCCACCTGCGGTCCCAGCGGCGCGATCCAGTTGGACGCGAACGTCTCAGCCACGTACTGCTGTTCCAGCTCGCCCATGTGCGGGGGTGAGAGGTAAATCCGTTTCTGGCTGGACTGCGTCATGTGCTCCGTGTTCCGTTAATGACTCTCGCCGGTACGCCGGCGACGCACGCGTCGGCCGGCACGTCGCGGTGCACCAC
>JBOHTE010000836.1:0-2505 GCA_050733555.1 Gemmatimonadaceae bacterium
ACGCCACCCTGATCTCAACATGCGGAACATTCTCATCACGCGCGCACACGCCGACGAGATTCGCGCGACAGTCCTGGATGTGGACCGCGTCTGGTTCGACACACCGGGCTCACGACACGTCACCGAGCGCAACGTGCGCCGGCTCGCCCGGTCGGCACGCAAGGTGGCGCGCACGCACGACATGGCAGTCGACGAATCCGATCTGCAGTGGCTTTCCATGACCACGCATGACCTCGCCCATCCCACCGTCTGATCCCACGGTCGGACGGCAGCCCATGAGGCGGCCTCCCCGCGTCGCTGATGCAGCACCGGAGCAGCCCGTGGGGGCGTCCCTCGGACGTGTCGGCATCGTCATGATGAGCGCCATTGGCGACGCCGTGCACGTCCTCCCGGTCCTCACCGCGCTCAAGCGGCACGATCCATCGTGCCATGTGACGTGGATCGTGCAGCCCGGTCCCGCATCGCTCGTGCGCGGCCATCCCGCCGTGGACGAACTGCTCCTGTTCGAGAAGGCGCGCGGCTGGCGCGCGCTGGCGGACATGCGACGCTTGCTGGCCACCCGTCCCTTCGACGTGCTCGTTGATCTGCAGGTGTACATCAAGGCCGGGCTCGTCACCGCGCTGGCGCACGCCCCCGTGAAGCTGGGCTTCGATCGGGCGCGCGCCCGCGATTTCAACTGGCTCTTCACGTCACGCCGCATCCCGCCCCATGCGCCGCAGCACGTGCAGGACCAGTACTTCGAATTCCTGAGCGCGCTCGGCGTGTCGCACGAGCCGGTAGTGTGGAATCTCGGGCCGTGGGAGTCCGAGCGCGCCGTGCAGCGCACGCTGCTTGCGCCCTTCGCCGGGCCCGTCGCCACACTCGTGATCGGCTCGAGCCATCCGCAAAAGGAATGGCTTCCGATTCGCTGGGCCGAACTGTCAGACGCACTGCACGAGCAGTACGGCCTGGTCACCGTGCTGGCCGGTGGAAATTCCACACGCGAGCACACCACCGCAGCAGAGATCACGCGACTGGCGCGTCATCGTCCGCACTCCACGCTCGGCGTCCCGCTGCGCCAGCTCGTCGCGCTGCTCGACGGCTCGGCGCTCGTGATCTCGCTGGACACCGCGCCGCTGCACATGGCCGTTGCGCTCGACCGCCCGGTGATCAGTCTCATGGGATATAACAACCCGAAACGCGTCGGACCCTATCGCCGCTTTCACGACCTCATCGTGGACGCGTACGGTGACCCGGGCGAGAGCTATCTGGCGAGCGCCGCGCACCGGCAAGACCGGATGCCGCGCATCCAGGTGCGCGATGTGCTCGAGAAGGTCGCACGCTGGGATGAGCGCTACCGGGACCGCCCTCGGTCAGCCAGCACGCGCGAATAGACCGCGGCGGTCGCCGCGGCGGTCCGCTCCATGGAGAAGCGCTGCACGCGAGCGGCGCCCGCGCGCCCCAGCCGCTCCGCAAGAGCGGCATCGGTGAGCAGCCGGGCGATCGCCTCGCCCAGTGCCGCGCCATCGTGCGGTGGCACGAGCAAGCCCGTTTCGGCGTCGATCACGATGTCGGGAATGCCGCCAGCCGTGGTCGCCGCGACCGGTTTGCCGAGCGCCATCGCGTCGAGCAGGACCGATCCCATTCCTTCCTGCTCTGAGCTCAGGACCACGACGCCGGCCGCGGCAATGAGCGCGTCCGCGTCCGTGCGATAGCCCGTAAGCATGAGTACGTCGCCCAGTCCCAGCCGGGAGATCTCGTCCTGTACCGCCCGGCGCAGCGGTCCATCGCCCACGAGCAACGCGCGGGCCGCCGGCACGCGGTGGCGCAGCGCATTCACGGCGGACACGAAGGTGAGCGGATCCTTGTGCTGGACCAGCGCGGCAACCATCACCACCAGCGGAATGCCGGCCGGCACGCCGAGTGCCGCCAGCGTCTCGACGGACGCGGGAGCAATCCGGCGATCGAGCGGAATGCCGTCGGTGACCATGGCGATCCGCGCGGCGCCCACTCCGCTCGCGATCAGGGCGTCGCGCACCGCGCCGGAAATCGCGATGATCGTCGACGCTCTGCCGTACTTCCAGCGGGTGAAGCCGTTGTTCCGCAGCGCGAAATCCACGCGCCGCGTGACGACCAGCTCCGCCGCCGTACCGGCCGTGGCCATGGCGCCGAGTGCCACGGCGTGTGCCGTGTGGGCGTGCACGATGTCCATCCGCTCGTGCCGCACCATGGCGCGAAGCCGGAGCGCGGCGCGCGGGTCGAATTCCATGCGCGGGTCGCAGCGCACGACTGCGAGGCCAGCCGCGGCGGCTCGCGCGACGAGCGGTTCTCCGCTCCGCGCCGCCACCATCGAGCAGTGGCCGGTTCGCGCGAGCTGCTCGGCCAGCCAGAGCACCTGTCGCTCGCCGCCGCGCCAGCCGCGCTCCGTGTCCAGGTGCACGACGCGGGGCGCATCCTCACGTGTGCCGCTCACGCACCGCCGTGCCGGTGCGGCGGATCCGCCGGCCCTGCCGGCCCCGTCGGCCC
>JBOHTE010000837.1:0-1002 GCA_050733555.1 Gemmatimonadaceae bacterium
ATCCTGCAGCAGCGGCTTCACCTCACTGAGTGCACCGCCCAGCACGCGCGCCACGTGCGACTTCTTGTAGCTCTCGGCCAGCTTGATGGCCTCGTTGAGGTTATCCTCCTCGAGGAACTGCGAGAACTCCGGCGCGAACTTGCGCGTCTCGGACTGCGCCTTCTTCAGCCTCCACCACTTCTGGACCGCGATGGTGAGCGAGAAGATGGACATGATCACGAGCACGACGACAATGCCCTTGGCGAACCACCCCATCGAGTGATAGAGCGTAATGAGCGACATGTTCATGGAACGAACTCCTCCGGGAGTGGGCGAGCGTGCTTAACTGGGGGCCTTGAAAATGAACGGCTGCTGGACCACTTGCTTGACCTTGCGTCCGCCGGTTTCGGCGGGGTAGAAGCGCGACCTGGAGAGTGCATTCTTCACCGACGAGGTAAAGAGATCATTGGTGGTCTTCAGCACCTTGAACGTGCTCATGTCCACCCGACCCGTCGTGTCCACCACGAACTGGGCCATGACCTCACCCGCAACGCGGGCGCTCTCCAGCATGGATGGATACGCGGGTGTTGGATTGCCCTCGCGCGCGAGCACCGGCTTCTCAACCTGAAACTCGAAGTACGGCTGATCGTTGTTCACGTGGCCCGTTCCGCCGACCACACCACGCGCCACACCGCCTTCCTGGCCCTTGCCGCTGAAGTCCGCCTCGTTCGTGACAGACTTGCTCAGGTCAACGTCCGGGATCTTGTCGGGGATGTTGACCGGAGGCACGGGCACCTGGAATCCCTTGGGCGGGGGCGGCGTGACCACCACCTGCGGCGGTGGCGGTTTCTCGGGTTCCGGGGGTGGCGGTTTCTTCACCTGGACGAATTTCACGTCCTCCTGCCGCCGCGCCTTCATCGCCTCGTTACCCGCGCTCGCAGTGACCCACACGAGGACCAAGCCAACCACAACGTGGAAGACGATACTGAGCACGGTTCCCCCAGCGCTCGCCTCCTTCTTGCG
>JBOHTE010000838.1:0-10077 GCA_050733555.1 Gemmatimonadaceae bacterium
CCATGGGGCAGCCCCAGGGGCTGCCCCATGGGCTGCCCCTCACCTCACCGCGTCACGCGTGATCGCAGCGCGTCCATCATCTCCGAGCGCCGGTCGTACAACCGCTTGAGCGTGCGCGGTGTGCGGCGCGCGAAGGCGTACGACGTGAGCAACGGAAGCGCAATCGTGGAGTCGGTATAACACACCACCGCGTCGGGCAGCCGATCGGGATCGATCTTCCCCCAGCTCACCGCCTCCGCCGGCGTCGCACCCGACAGCCCGCCCGTATCGGGACGCGCATCGGTGACCTGCAGGAAGTAGTCGTGTCCCCGCTCGTCAATGCCGAGCACTTCCTGGATCTGCGGCTCGGTCTGCAGCGCGAAGTTCTTGGGGCTGCCGCCGCCCATGATCATGATCGCGCTCTTCCCGCCGCTGGTCTTTGCCGCCAGCACGATGGACGCGGTCTCGTTCACATCCAGGTTGGGATCGAGCACGAGCGCGCTGCCCTCGAGCGACAGCGCCGCGATGTTCATTCCGATGGAGGAGTCGCCTGGTGACGACGTGTATACCGGCACGCCCGCGGCGTACGCCGCCGAGAGCACTGATCGTTTCGAGAGACCCAGCCGTCGCTCGCGCTCGGCTACGTACCTGCCGCACAGATGGTGAAACTCCGCGCTCGACATGGAGCGCTGGAACTCCGGCGCGCGCATGATCTGCCGGAAGAACGCGTCGGTGGACAGCAGCACGTCGTAGTCGAAGAAGATGTCGTAGATCCGCACGACGCCTTCCTCGCGCAGCACGATGTCGCTCTCCTGCGCATTCCCCCGGTGCATCGAGAGCCCCAGGCCGAAGTGCGTGTCGTGATACAGGTTCGCGCCCGTGGAGATGATCCAGTCCACGAATCCCGCCTCGATGAGCGGAATGAGCGCCGCCATGCCCAGGCCGGCCGGCGTGAGCGCGCCGGTGAGTGTGAGGCCGATCGTGACATCGGGCTCGAGCATCTTCTCCGCAAACAGTTGCGCCGCCTCGCGCAGGCGTCCCGCGTTGTAGGCGAGAAACGTCCCTTCGATGAGCTGCGCGACCGTCTCGGTCCCATCGATCCGCCTGGGGTCAATGCGCTGGCCGCGCAGGAAGCGGCTCGCGTCGTGCGCGACGTGTTGCGCGCCCGCACGCTCCCGCGCCTCCGCCGCGCGCTTCTGCGCGGCCTTGGGCGCCGCCGCGCTCGGCCCTTTTTTCTTTTTTCGCTGCCCGCCGGACGGGCTCATGGCCGTTCCACACCGAGGGGAAGGAATGTCTCGTCCGGACGCGCGGCGAGAGCCTTGATCACGGTGTTTGCCGCTTCCGCCGGGTCATCCGTCAGCAGCATCAGACCCATGTCTCCCGGTGAGATCTTGCCCTCGAGCAGCACGCGCGACTGCAGCCAGCGCACCAGCCCCGCCCAGTAGTGGCGTCCGAACATGATCACCGGAAAGTGGTAGATCTTGCCGGTCTGAATGAGCGTGAGCGCCTCGAACAGCTCGTCCAGCGTACCGAAACCGCCGGGAAATATGATGAACGCGGACGAGTACTTCACGAACATCGTCTTGCGAACGAAGAAGTAGCGGAAATTGATGAGCGTATCAACGTAAGGGTTGGCGCCCTGCTCGAAGGGCAGTTCGATGTTGCACCCGATGGAGCGCCCCTTTCCCAATCGTGCGCCCTTGTTCGCCGCCTCCATGATTCCGGGACCCGCGCCGGTGATGATCGCGAAGCCGGCTTCGGCCAGCAGTCGCGACGTTTCCTGTGCAGCCAGATACTGCGGATCGTCGGGCCCCACACGGGCGGACCCGAACACGGTCACTCCCTTTCCGAGCGAGGCCAGCGTGTCGAACCCTTCGATGAATTCCGACATGATGCGCATCACGCGCCAGGGATCCGTGCGCGTGAAGTCAATGGGCGTGACCACGCCGCGCAGCAGCTTCTCATCCTCGGTGATGACCGCGGGGAAGTAATCACGCAGCGACTGGTCAATCGGTCGCTCTTCGACGATCTTCACGGCACCGGAGCGCCGTTGCGTGGATTCCTGCGAGGGCGGCGTGCGACCCGCCTTCAGGTGGCCCGCCTCGGTGCGTTCGCGCAGTCCTTCGCGCGAGCCGAATTCCGCTTCCGCGATTTTCGTGGGGTCAGCCACGCGCCCCGTGCCGGTCACGACCGCGCCGGAGCGTCGGCGCGGCTTCTGCTTTCTCGACGCCATGATTTCCGAGTGTGCCCGTTGATGTGCCCATCCCTGCCACTACCCCGGCGCGCCGGGCTCCGCGCGCAAAGCGACAGTAATAGTAGCGATCGCGTGGGGACAGAGGTACCCGCGGCGTTCTCCGCCGTGGCACCACTCGCTCGCACACCGTTGCGCCCTGCCCCGTACCTGGTCGCGCGCTTCCCTGTCACCTGATGGTCACGTCACCGTCGCTCATCATTCTCGTTGCCGACGGCGCGCGTGCCGACGCGTTCGATGATGGTGTCGCACGCGGCGCGCTCCCCGCGATCGCCCGATTGCGGGACGAAGGCGGGCAGCATGCGATCACGACGGCCTTTCCCTCCGTCACCGGCCCCGCGTACGCCCCCTTCCTGACGGGGCGATTCCCCGGTCCGATCGGACTGCCGGGACTGCGCTGGTACGATCGCGCGCACGCACGCTGTACGCTGCCCCCGTATTGCCGGAGCTACATGGGCACGCAGATGCGCCACATGGATCGCGATCTCGATGCGTGCGCCGCGACGCTGTTCGAGCTCGTGCCGTCGTCGTTCAACGCCATGAGCATGATCGGCCGCGGCCTCGCACGGCGCGCGCACCTCGGCAGGAGCCTGCCGCTTCTGGCGCGCATGGCGCGCACGCACTGGCGCGGCAACGTCGCGGGCTGGCTCGACATCGATCGCTTCGTCGCGCGCACGGCACGGCGTTGCCTGCGCGAACGCGCGCCCGCGCTCAGCTTCGTCGCGCTGCTCGCGCTCGACAAGACATCCCATGCCACGGGCCACGACTCACCGTCCGCACATGATGCGCTCGTCATGCTCGACGATTTCGTGGCGCACCTGCGGCACGACGCCGAACGCGCGGGACGATGGGACGCGACCCATCTCTGGATCGTGAGCGACCACGGACACTCGTGCGTGCGCGCGCACGACGAACTCGCACAGGCCGTTCGCGACGACGGCCATCGCGTGATCGCGCACCCCTGGGTGTTCACGCGCCGCGCCGACGCCGCGGTCATGGTGAGCGGCAACGCGATGGCGCACGTCTATCTCGATCCCGCGCACCGCGAACGTCCCTGGTGGCCGGCCCTGCGCGCGCGCTGGGAGCCGCTGGTGGAGTCGCTGCTCGAACGCGAGTCGGTGGACATCGTGATGCTCCCGCACTCGCCGGCGCGCTGCGAGATCCGTGCGCCAGGCCGTGGCGCCGCCATGCTGGAGCACGACGGCGGGCGTTACTCGTACCGCCCCATCACCGGTGATCCGCTCGGCGTGGGTGGACAGGAGCGTCTCACCGCGCTGGAGGCCTGGTGCGTCTCGCGCGACACGAATTATCCGGACTCGCTCGTGCAGATCGCTCACCTCGCCAGCGCCGCACGTTCAGGCGACATGATTCTCTCGGCGGCGCCCGGCTGGGACTTTCGTGCGGCGTACGAACCCATCCCGCACGTGAGCACGCATGGCGCGCTGCATCGCGAGCACATGCTCGTACCGTTGCTCATGAACCATGCGATGCGCGGCACGCCGCGCCGAACGGCGGACGTGATGCCGAGTGCGTTGCGCGTGCTGGGCCGGCCGGTGCCGGCGGGGTTGGATGGGGTGGCGTTTGTGTAGTTTGGGGGGGCCAGCGGGAACGATCCCCGCCCCACCACCCCACCTTTGGGAATGGGCCGCCCCATGTCACCCCGCCCTTGGGAATGGGCAATCGGGAATGGGGAATCGGTAAGGCAATCCGCCCCCTCCCACCGCGCCCCTATTTCATCAAGAGCAGGGAATCGGCCTCGCCATTCCCCATTCCCACGATTCCCAAGGGCGGGGTAGTGGGGCGTGGAGCAATTGCCCATTCCCGGCTTCAATCGACTCTGACCCTTTTGATCCGGGCTAACGGTCTACCTGCGCCATTTGCTTCGCACTGTAGCGCGGGCCGGCCACGTTCCCGGGCGCGAGCGCGGCGTCGAGCGCCGCCATCTCCTCGGTCGTGAGCGACACGGCCGCCGCGCCGACGTTTTCCTCCAGGTACGTCCGCCGCTTCGTCCCCGGAATCGGCACGATGTCGTCTCCCTTGTGCAGCAGCCAGGCGAGGGCGATCTGCCCTGGGGTCACGTTCTTCCTTGCCGCAATGTCGCGCACGGCCGCCGCGGCCCGCACGTTGGCATCGAAGTTCTCGCCCTGATAGCGCGGATCGCCGCGGCGGAAGTCACCCTCCGGATACTCCTCGGCGCGCTTCACTGCTCCCGTGAGGAAACCGCGACCGAGTGGCGCAAACGGCACCAGCCCGATCGCCAGCTCGCGGAGCAGCGGGATGATGTCGGGCTCGAGATTGCGCTCCCACAGCGAATACTCGCTCTGGAGCGCCGAGATCGGGTGCACGGCGTGGGCGCGGCGGATCGTCTGCGTGCCCGCCTCGGAGAGACCAAGGAAGCGCACCTTTCCCTCGCGCACGAGCTCGGCCATTGTGCCGACGACGTCTTCGATTGGCACGGTGGGATCGACACGATGCTCGTAGAGCAGGTCGATGCGGTCGGTGGCGAGGCGGCGCAGCGAACCTTCGACGGCCTCGCGGATGTGCGCCGCCCGACTGTCCATGCCGGCAATGGCGCCGTTCGCGTCGAACGTGAAGCCGAACTTGGTGGCGATGACGACACGGTCGCGCACGCTGCCGCCGAGCGCCTTGAGCGCGCGGGCCAGCAGTTCCTCGTTGCTGTAGGGGCCGTACGCTTCGGCCGTATCGAGGAACGTCACGCCGAGCTCGATGGCCCGGTGGATGGTGGCGACGGACTCGCGCTCGTCGCGCTCCTGGGCAGTGCCGTACGCGTGGCTCATGCCCATGAGGCCCAGACCAAGCGCCGAGACCGTGAGACCCTGCGTGCCGAGTGTGCGCGCTGTCAGCATGTGCGGTGGACGTGTCAGAGGTTGTGGGAGGTCGTGCTCTGGTACTGCTCGCTGTTCATCGCGCGGTCTCTTCGCAGACATTTCCTGTGCCCGTTGGTTCATTGGCTGCACAGGTCTGGTGGTACCTGCTGTGCGTAATGCAATCAAGCGCATGGCGAAGCGTTCCTCCACTTGACGACGCTTCGACCACCTGCAAGCATAGCTTCACAGTGATCGGTGACCTGAACAGGATGGCCGTGTTCGTCGCCGTCGCCGAGCGGGAGGAATCACATGCGGATCGGCATTCTCGGTTCAGGGCTGATGGGCGGAAAGCTGGGGACGCTCTTCGCTCGCGCCGGACACGAGGTGGTCTTCAGCTATGCGCGCAGCAGGAAGAAGCTGGAGCAACTCGCGCGCGACGCCGGGACGAACGCGCGGGCTGGCACACCGCGTGAGGCCGCGGATCACTCGGACGCGCTACTGGTTGCGGTGCACTGGTCGCGCGTCGACGACGTGTTGCACCAGGCAGGCGACCTGTCGGGCAGGGTGATCCTGAGCTGCTCGCTGCCAATGAATGCCGACGATACCCAACTCGTCGTCGCGCACAGCTCCTCGGGCGCGGAGGAACTGGCGCAAAAGATTCCCGGCGCACGGGTCGTTTCGGCTTTCAACACCGTGCCCAGTGAGGTGCTCTTCGGCGTGTTCGACGGCCGAAGCAACAGCACTCGACCCAGCCTGGTGTACTGCGGCGACGACGCGGACGCCAAGGCGGCAGCCGCCGGGCTTGTGCGCGACGTCGGCTTCGATCCGGTGGACGCGGGTCCGCTGCGCACGGCCCGCTTTACCGAACCGTTCGCGCTGCTCGTTGCACAACTCGCGTACGAAGGTGACCGTGGACCGGAGTTGGCGTACCGATTCGAGCGGTTCGGGCCACAGTGAGAACGCTGGCGCGGATGCTGCGCTTGACGGCGCATCGCGCGGAACGTACCATGGCCAACTGCATGGGAACCGCCACCACGTTGCCAACCGCCGACGCCTGTGACGAAACCGAAAGCCACACCCGAACCATCTGCCACTCTGTTGCTCGATCGCGTTCGCAGCGCGCTGGCCGGCGAGCCACGCGTAGAGGAAAAGAAGGCGTTTGGCGGACGCATGTTCATGGTGCGCGGCCAACTCTGCCTCAGCGTCCGCGAGTCGCGCATGATGTTCCGGATTGATCCCGACATGCACGACCAGGTGTTGCCGCGCGACGGATGCCGCACGATGGTCATGAAGGGACGAGCGTACCGCGGGTACGTGCACGTGGATGCGGATGCGATCCAGTCGAAGAAGAATTTCGACTTCTGGATCGGTCTGGCACTCGACTTCAACCGGAGAACCGGCGCCACCTCCGCGGCGCCGAAAAAGCGGCGCACGCGCTGAACAGCCGAGTCGCTGTCACATCATCACGAATGCGTACCAGACTTCCACCCGTGGTGCAGGCATGACCTCCAGATTGTTCCGCTCGCTCGCGGCCGCCTTCGTCGCCGCATCCGTATTCGTGCTGCCGGACAGGGCCGCCGTCGCCGCGCAGACGATCACGTCCGGCGATCAGGTCGTGCGCGCCATGCACGACAGGTACCGGAGCACGTGGTACCACACGCTGACGTTCACGCAGAAGACCACACGCCGCACGCCCGCCGACACGATGGTCGTGGAAACCTGGTACGAGTCCGCGGCGGTGCCCGGGCGGCTCCGCATCGACATCGCGCCACGGCCCGGCGGTCGCTCCATCATCTTCGCCAACGACAGCATTGTCGTCACACATGGTGACAGCGTGCTGCGCCGCGTCGCGGGACGCAATCCGCTCCTCATTCTGGGCTTCGACGTCTACGGCCAGTCGCCCGAACGCACGATGGAGGTGCTGCGCGCCGAGGGATTCAACCTCGCGCCGGTGCACGAGGACACGTGGAAGGGGCGCAAGGTATACGTGGTCGGCGCCAACGCCGGCGATCTGCACTCGAAGCAGTTCTGGGTGGACAGGGAGCGGCTGCTCTTCGTGCGACTGCTCGAGCCGTCGCGCGCCGACTCCACGAAGATGGATGACACGCGCTTCGATGACTATCAGCGCCTGGGCGGCGGGTGGATCGCGCCGACGGTCGAGTCGTATTCCGGCGGCAAGTTGGTGCAGCGGGAAGAGTATCGCGACATCAAGTCCAACCCGCCGCTGCCGGATGGTCTGTTCACGACGGTGGGCACGTCCGGTCCGTGAGCGGGTACGAGCGATGAGTTCGCACAGGGTAGGTGGCAGCGCGCCAACGGGGGGGGTCAGTACGCCACCGTCATGCGCCGTCGGATGTGTGCTGGTTTCTCGAGCTCGTTCACGAGCGCCGCGGCGTAGTCCTCGAAGCTGATGACGCTGCGGCCATTCATGTCGAACAGCATCTGGTCGCCTCCGGTCCGAAACGTTCCCGTACGCTCGCCCGGTTCAATCACATCCGCGGGACTGATGTAGGTCCACTCGAGCCCAGCGGCCTCGCTCCGGTACGCGGCGAGCGCGTCCGCCTGCGCCGCTGACTCCGGCTTGTAGGCAGCCGGAAAATCAGGCTGGTCCATGCGCCGCCTGCCCGGCCCAACCTCCAGGCTGCCCGCGCCGCCAACAACCACCACGCGCTTCACTCCGGCCTGTCGTGCGCCGGCGATCACGGCGTGCGCCACCGCCACCAGACTGGACGCGGGGCGACCACTCGGACTGGGCCGTGGCGAGACAGCGTTCACAATGGCGTCTGCTCCCGCGGCGACTCGAGCAATGTCCGCCTTGTTCGTTGCATCGCCCCGCACGACGGTGAGCCGGCTGTCGTACGACTGGAACGATGCCGGATCACGGACGACGGCTGTGACCTGGTGGCCGCGGGCGAGTGCCTCGCGAGCAATGCGCTGGGCCACGTGGCCGCCGGCGCCGAGGAGAACGATGTGCATGTGCGACGCGCGTTGGAGGTGTTGAGAATGATAATTGACGCATGCCGTGCGCGGCCGTGTACGTGTGGACGAGGCGCGCGCCGGACGTAGATTCGACGGTGCACTCCACGCGCCCCAACTGGCGTGCACGGCAGCAAATCAGCCCATCCGCTCATCATCCGCACTCACCATGACCGACACCATCGAACGCCCCCGCTACGACCGGCGCGCCTTTGTTGGCTACTTCGCCAGCATTGGACTCGGCGGCACGCTGTTGCCGGGGATCCTCTGGGCTCGTGCGGCGCGCGGAGAAGAGATCACCACGACCACGATCGCGTGCGCTGGGGAACTCGCCGGCATCACGATTCCGGATGACGAACGCCAGCTCATGGTCGATGGGCTCAAGTCGCAGGAGAAGCTCATCGAGGCGCTGCATGCGGTCACACTTCCCAACGCGGTGGCGCCCGCGGTGCGCTTCGACGCGCTGCTGCCGGGCACGGTGCCCGACACGCACCAGCGTCGCATGGTGCGCAGCACGGTTGAAATGCCGGCGGTGCCCGCGGAGCTGGACGGACTCGCGTTCCTGCCCGTGACGCAGCTCTCGGAGCTGGTGCGGCGACGGAAGGTGACGTCCATGCAGCTTACGACGATGTACCTGGCGCGCCTGAAGCGGTACGACCCCGTGCTCCACTGCGTGGTCACGCTCACCGAGGACCGCGCGCTGGCGCACGCGAAGGCCGCCGACGCGGAGATCGCGCGCGGCCGGTATCGCGGCCCGTTGCATGGGATCCCATGGGGTGCCAAGGACCTGCTGGCGGTGAAGGGATATCCCACCACGTGGGGCGCGAAGCCGTACGAGTCGCAGACCATTGACGACAGCGCCACCGTGGTACAGCGGCTCGACGCGGCGGGCGCGGTGCTCGTGGCCAAGCTCGCGCTCGGCGCGCTCGCCATGGGCGACGTGTGGTTCGGCGGCATGACGCGCAATCCCTGGAAGCCTGATCAGGGCTCGAGCGGCTCGTCCGCCGGTCCGGCTTCGGCGACGTCGGCAGGCCTCGTGGGCTTCGCCGTGGGGAGCGAGACGCTGGGTTCCATCTCATCACCGAGTACGCGCTGCGGCGTCACCGGATGCCGGCCGACGTTCGGCCGCGTGCCGCGCACCGGCGCCATGGCGCTGTCGTGGAGCATGGACAAGCTCGGCCCCCTTTGCCGGAGCGTGGAGGACTGCGCGCTCGTGCTGGACGCGATTCGCGGACCGGACGGAAAGGACGGCACCGTGCACGACGTGGCGTTCAACTGGGATGCGACGGTGAAGCCGTCGAGTCTCCGTGTGGGCTATCTCAAGAGTGCATTCGAACAGACCGTGCGCCATCGCACCAAGGCATTCGACGACGCGGCGCTCGGTGTGCTGCGCACGCTCGGCGTGAAGCTCGTTCCCGTGGAGCTGCCCGAGTTCCCGTACCGCGCGATGACGATCATTCTGCAGGCGGAAGCCGCGGCGGCGTTCGATGATCTCACGCGGTCGGGGCGCGATCGCGAAATGGTGCAGCAGGATGCCGGCGCGTGGCCGAACACGTTTCGCGTCGCGCGCTTCATCCCGGCGGTGGACTACGTGAACGCGAACCGCATCCGCACGCAGGCCATGGAGGCCATGCGCGCGCTGATGTCCGGCGTGGACGTGATCGTGACGCCAACGGGCGGCATCCAGCTCACGGTGACGAATCTCACCGGGCATCCGGCGGTGATCGTGCCCAACGGCTTCAATTCGGATGGCACGCCGGTGTCCATCACGTTTCTCGGCGATCTCTTTGGCGAGGCAAAAATGCTGGCGCTGGCGCATGCGTATCAGGAAGCGACGGGTTTCCACCTGAAGCACCCGGCGCTGTGACTTTCACTTCCGAGAGACCAATGTCGCACACCACGATCCAACTCGACACGCAGGATGGCCGCTGTCCCACACACATCTTCCGCCCCGACGGCGACGGGCCGTGGCCGGGCGTGCTCTTCTACATGGACGGGATCGGCATCCGGCCGGCGCTCTTCGAGATGGGCGAGCGCATGGCG
>JBOHTE010000839.1:0-2016 GCA_050733555.1 Gemmatimonadaceae bacterium
GATCATGACACGCCGCAGCCGGCGGTCGTCCATGTTCTGTGGCTGTTGTCGACGTTCATAGACCAATGCAGGAATGTCGGCGCCGTACCACACATCGTGTGTAGGCCATGACCTGAAGCTGTGGTCGCAGAACGCGTACCAACAAGGCTGCTGTGCTACTCCACGCGAGTGAGATGGCCTCTTCGCCCCGAGCAGTACCAGCCTCCGTCACGGGTCTTGTGCCACCGCAACGCCGGATCTCGGCGCTGATGACGGAATTCGCGGCTGCACACCGGACATACGTACACATACGTCGGCCCGGAATGAGGCCGAACGCGCGACGGTCGAGTTGCCGTCCTTCGCACACGCGGCACCGAGGCGAGCATCGGCGCCGTCAGCGCTGCCCCTGGAGCGAACTCCACCCGGTATCTCGGCGTGAAGGATTGATCGGTTATGGAGAGCTGCGAAATCTTCGCATCGTCAAATGCCTTGATCTGCCCCGACTCCAGCTCCCAGCCGTACAGCAGCAGATTGCCACGTCCGGAGCGACGCAGCGAATAAGGCTCCAGCGTGCGCGTCTTTCCACTGTACACGAAGCGAACGAGAAGATGGTTGGTGCCCGCGAAACGAACCGCCTCGAGCGGCACGGCGGACCGCCAGACGTGCGTCGAATCCGGCGCGACGATTGCTTCCGCGGCTGGCGCCGCCAGCGTTGGGGGTGCAACGGCGACCGCGACCGGAACTGGCGTCAACCACGCGAGCGCCTCCCCAACCCTTGCGAGCATCCCGTCGATCGGTGGAAGCTGCGGCAACTGATGCGCGAGCATGTTCGCCCATTCGGCGCGGAGTTCATCGTTCTGGTCGACCAGCGCGATGATCTCGCTGAGCGATGGGCAAGCCAGTTGCTTCGCAGCGCACTTCTCCTCGAATACCTCGCGCGCGTGCGGCAGGTCGAGCCCGTGCGAGGAGTCACCAAGCACGTACACGACATCGTAGAGATCTCTGGGACGGCAACGCTCGTAAAGGGCTCGCACCTTCTCGGCCACCAACTCTTCCATCGAGTAGGTGTGAACGAGCGAGTCGGCCGGGAGATCGTCCGGGTACGGATGCAAAACGGGCCGCAGCACGGGCTCGTCAACCACCGGCTCGTGCCGCGTCAGGTCGAACAGAACGCGTGGCCATCCCGGCACGGCAAGAGGACCGCGATAGCCGACCTTGCCCTCGAACGTCGTGCGGCCCTGGCGATCGAGTCTAGCACGCACTGCCAGCGCGTCAGCACTGAACTCGATGCCGCTCCACTCGCGCACAAGGTCGCTGATCTCGGTCAAAACCTCGCGCAGGTTGGCCTCGGAATATGCCGCCTCCGGCAGTAGCGAGAAATCGAGATCCTCAGAGAAGCGGTACGTCTCGAAGAAACACTTCTTGACGCAGGTGCCACCCTTGAGGACCCAGCCATCGGACGTCTCTTCGTGCTGCGCGATCGCCGCGAGCAGCCAGCCAAGGACATAATCCTTCTCGACCACGTCGGGCCGGAGCTGCCACTCTCGTGCGCGCTCGAGGATATCCTGCTTGCCGATCATTCGAGGACTTCCATGCTCAACGTCGTTGGTCAGTCGCCGCCTGCATTCCATCGACCGAGACGTTGAGCCACAGTCCCCAGCGGGAGTTCTTGCGCCCCCGTCGCGCAATCGCGGGGTCGAGCTTCACGACGCCCGTGCTGCGCAGAGCGTGTGCGCCTTCGACCAAATCTGTGGCCGATGGCCAGAGCACTTGCGCGAGATAGCCGACTCGCTTCGCGGCGGCGCCGTTCCCGAAGCGACGTAGCTCGCTCAGAAGCGCTGCAGTATTCGCGTTCGGCTCGCTGGTGTAAACCCTGAACATATCGGCCAGGTGGCGGAAGCCGCCGACCCAGCGTGGCTCGATTGCCCCGTCCACGATGGTCCGCTCGCGACTGGAGACCAGCACGCGCGTCGCTCCGCGCCAAACCGAGTTGAGGTGCTGGAGGCGCTCCGGCTTGACCCTCGCCAAGGTGAATGC
>JBOHTE010000840.1:0-3263 GCA_050733555.1 Gemmatimonadaceae bacterium
AAGGTCCGGTAATACGGCACCTCGTGCGAGATGCGGTCCACGATCACCGCGTAGTCGCACGGCTCGTCCATGCGCACGGCATCGAGCGAGATGTAGTCCACCGTGACGCCCTGATCGCGCGCGTGAACCTCCTCGATGAAGGCGGGCGGAAACGACCATTCGCGTCCCGCCATCAGGCCGACTTTCAGCGTCATGCGACAGCTCCCCGAATCATGCGTTGCCACCGATGTAGCGGCGGATCATCTGTGTCCAGTACGGCCAGTCGTGCGCCCATCCATCCCAGAGGCGCAGCGCATGCGGAATATGCCTGTCCCACAGGAGCCTCGACAGGTATTCGTTGTTGGCGCGGCCCGCGTCGTCGTGCCCCGTCGCGAGAATGATGTCCAGGTGGCGCATCTGCTCCAGCCGGTTCGCATCGTGTTCGTGCACGAGAAAATCGCACGGATTGTTGAAGTAGACCGTATCGTCCGAATACCCCTCGGTCATCTGCTTGATGTCGTAGATGCCGCTCAGGCCGATCACGCGCCCCACCTGCTCGGGATGCCGCAGGGCGAGGTTCACGGCGTGATAGGCACCAAAGCTCGTGCCGGTGACAATGAGAAAGGGATTCGGGTTGATGCGCGTGAAGGGAATGACTTCCTCGAGCAGGTAGCGTTCGTACTGCACGTGTCGGGCGGCGCGCTCGCCGGGATGACGCCGTTTGGCGTACCAGCTCTCCGCGTCCACGCTGTCCACGCAGAAGAGCTGGATCCACCCCTGATCGATCTGATCCGCGAGCGCCGCGATCATGCCGCGATCCTCCCACTCGAAGTAGCGACCCATGGACGTCGGGAACACGAGCACGCGCGCGCCCGCATGCCCGAACAACAGCAGCTCCATGTCCTTCCCGAGCGCTGGGCTGTACCAGCGGTGGAACTCACGACGCATCTGATGCGCTCGCGTATGGCGTTAGCTTCCCTGTACTCCCCGTACGGGGCCTGCGAAGTGTGGCCCGCGGAAAGTTAGCGCTGAATGACCGACGACCCAAACCTGATCCATCCGCTCACCGGCGATTTCCGCTTTCACGCCGCGTTCCCGTCCCGTTTTCTTTCCACGACGCACGACGTGATTGTCTGGCTGCCGCCCGGATACGGTCAGCAGCCGGAGTCGCGCTATCCCGTGCTGTACATGCACGACGGCCAGAACCTGTTCGATGCCGCCACCTCGTTCAGTGGTGAATGGCATCTGGACGAGACTGCCGGGTCACTCGTGCGGTCGGGGACGGTCGAGCCGCTCATCATCGTGGGGATCTACAACGCCGGTGCGTACCGCATAGACGAGTACACGCCCACGCGCGACGGCGCGAAGCAGGCGGGCGGCAAGGCACTGCAGTACGGGCGCATGCTGACGGCGGAGCTCAAGCCGTTCATCGATGGCGCGTACCGGACCCGTCCCGCCGCCGCGGACACGGGACTTGGCGGGTCATCGCTCGGCGGCCTCGTGTCGCTCTATCTGGGACTCCTCAACCCGGGCATCTTCGGCCGGCTGGCGATCCTCTCGCCATCGGTGTGGTGGGACAACCGGTTCATCGTCCGTCGCATTCGTGCGCTGCGTGCCGGTCCGGCCGATCGCATCTGGCTGAGTGTCGGCACGGCGGAGGGCGACGGCGCGGTGGACGCCGCGCGCCGGGTGCGCGGTGCGCTGCTGCACCGGGGATGGGCGGAGGGCGTGAACCTCGCCTACGCTGAAATCGAAGGAGCCGCGCACAACGAGGCCGCGTGGGCTTCTGCGTCGAAGGACATGCTGAAATTTCTCTTTCCCGGCGGGGGCTCAGCGGGACAATGACCATCGTCGTCGCGAACGGCACGCACTCATACGAATTTGATTACGCGCTGAGCGACACGTAATTCGTCTCCGGTTCACGACGCGGCGCCGAACGTGCGGCGTCCGGACGGGGACGTTTCCATTGTGGTTTTTACTGGCCGCCAGGGAGGCCGCATGCCAACGCGAAAGAGACCGCTCGCCCGCAAGCATCAGGTGCGTGCGCAGCTCAACGTGCAGGAGCTCACCAAGGCCGGCACCAGTCTCACGCTGGAGATCAGTGCGCGGGGGGAAAAAATCGGCGAGCTGACGATCGGCCGCGGTTCGCTCTTCTGGCGAGGCGGCAGGCGACAGAAGGAGAAACGCCTCTCGTGGTCGCGATTCGCGGAGCTCATGGACGACCTGGCGTACGACAATACGTGAGCGCCCTCCGCTGATCCGGAGGGCGCCCATGGACGTCACTCGTAGCGCAGCGCCTGGATCGGATCCAGTGCCGCTGCCTTGCGCGCGGGATAGTAGCCGAAGAACACGCCCACGGCCGCGGAGAATCCCACGGCGGCCACCACGGCGATCAACGGCGTGGAGGTACTCCACCCCATCACGCGACCGAGAATCACGGAGCCGCCGTATCCCGCCACGAGTCCGATCAGTCCGCCCAGCACGCTCATCACCACGCTTTCCACGAGGAACTGCGTGAGCACATCGGAGCCGCGCGCCCCGACGGCCATGCGCACGCCGATCTCGCGCGTGCGCTCGGTGACCGACACGAGCATGATGTTCATGATGCCAATGCCGCCCACCACCAGCGAGATGGATGCAATCGCCGCGAGCAGCCCGGTCATCACCGACGTGGTGCTCGTCGCGGCCTGCGCGATGGCGGTCTGATCACGCACCGTGAAGTCGTCCGCGCCACCGTTGAGCAGTCCGTGCGAATCGCGCATGATGCCACGCACCTCGTCCTCCGCGGCCGCCATGTCATTCGGCGACTGCGCACTCGCGAGAATCTGCGTAAGGAAAGTGCGGCCGCTCAGCCGGTCCTGTGCCGTGGTGTACGGCATGAGCACCACGTCGTCCTGGTCCTGGCCGCTCGACGTCTGCCCTTTCGGGCCGAGCACGCCCACCACTGTAAACGGCACATCGCCAATGCGAATCTCGGCGCCCACCGGATCGCTGTCCGGAAAGAGATTCTTCACGATCGTGTTGCCCAGGAGCGCGACCTTGCGGCTCGCGCTCACGTCGTCGTTCGTGAAGAACGCGCCGCTGGTGACGTTCCAGTCGCGGATCGTCGCGTAGTCCGGCGACACCCCATCGACTTCGGTGCGCCAGTTGCCGGTGTTGGTGATCACCTGCGCGCGCGTCACGACCACCGGCGAGACGCCGGAGAGCAGCGTGGACTCGGTCCGGATCCTGTCCGCGTCCGCCACGGAGAGGCGGTTGAACGTCTGTGCCCCCTGGCTCGCGCC
>JBOHTE010000841.1:0-1918 GCA_050733555.1 Gemmatimonadaceae bacterium
GATCTGCAGATCGTCCTGTCGGCATCCACCGGGCTTCGCAAGAATTTCGCGGTCGTGCGTGACGGAGGCTGCCTGTTTCATTGCGACGCCGGTGAAGCGTCCGCCGACGGGAAGAGACGCGCCTGGCAAAATGTCGGTGGTGCACTCATGGATCTGCGGACCGGAGGTGGCGCTGCACCTCCTCCGTCCGAGCGCATGGATCCGCTCACGCGGCCGGAACTCGCCGGGCTACGATCGAAGACAACAAAGTTGGATGCCGGGTTCGAAAAGGCGCAGATCAGGAAGGCCGGCGAGATTCTCGGCAAGGCCGAGGCCAAGGCGCATGGCCAGCAGCTTGCCACCCGGTACCTCCAGGCTCGCGGCGGAATGGTTCATTTCTTCGAGGCGACCATTCCATGACGATACCAGCGCGGGCGATGAACTCGTGGATCTCAGCGAGATCGGCTTGGGCGCCACAGGAAGTACAGTCGCTCCATTAATCAGCTTCGAAGAATTCAGGCAGGATTGAGGCCGGCATGATCAGCGACTCGCCATCGCTGCGCTGACGACCAGGCGGCACGGGATCGCCGCCTACTGCGCCGGACGTCTCAATGATGGTTGGTCAGCGAGGTCGATGCGCCGTGTCATCCGGACGAACGGTATCTCCACGCCACCGGCGAGAGTCGAGACGACGCGCTCGACGCCGGTGAACCCCAGCGCGCGATAGAGCGGCTCGCCGGGCAACGTGGCCATCAACTCGAAGTGGTGAAATCCCGCTGCGCACGCCGCTCGCTCGCACGTCGCATAGAGGCGTCGCGCCAGGCCCCGACGCGCCCAGTCGGGATGCACGAAGAAGGCGCGTATCCGCGCGGCGTCCGTAGCGGGATCCAGGAGTGGATCATCGGCGTGCTTCATCCTGTCGCCGCCGTAGAGTGTCCGCCGGACGCTCCAGCCGCCGGCTGCCGCCAGCCGCGTCGGGCTCTGGACGACGTAGTACGTTCCGTCAACAATGAGTTGGGTATCGACGCCAAAGACCTGGTCCATCGCGGCGGCGACCTGCGCGGCGCTGTAGAAGCCAACACTGAGCGCGCGCACCGACAGGCCGATGAGCTCCTCGAGCGCGGGAACATCCGCGATGGTGGCGACGCGGATCGGAAGGTCGTGGGTCTCTCTGTCAGACAGCATATCGCGAGAGGCCTCCGCCCCACGCCGTACGTGCGGTACGATCGGCCTCTTCATGCGCTCAGCATGGGGATCAGCACGGTCGCACCATCCACCAGGGCGTTCGCCTGGCGGCAGGCGCTAGACTGGTCGCCCGAAGTACAGAACGTACCCGTCCGCATCCATGACTTCGAATCCGCGCAACTGGTCCGAGTTGACGCCAAGCGGCTCATGGAACGAGACGCCGCGGGATGTGAACTCTTCGGCCAGTGCGTCCGGATCAGGAGTATAGACATACGCGTCCCACCTGGCCCAGCCATGCCGACTCGGATTCGGCATTGGCTGCACCTCGGGCGTGATGGCCTTGAGCATGAGATGAACGCCGTCGCGCTTCAGCATGGCGAAGTAGGGGTCTTCGTCGGGACCGAGGAATATCACTTCGAAGCCCAGGCGATCCGTGTAGAACGCGAGGGACGGCATGAGATCGCGAACGATGAAGAAGGGGGCGATGAAGCCGAGTTGTGGCTGAGTGATTGGTATTGTCATTGGACAGGGCAGCCGCTCGGCGGGGGATCGACTTGTTGGTGCAATGCCCGCCGCGAGGTTCACCTTCGTGAGGGGTGGTAGACTGATGAGCGGAGTGCTCCATCAAAAGTCATGTCGCGCTTCCCGTGCACCAATGCATTCACTCGTGGATAGGACACGCCGAGGCGTGCGGCCAACTCGGTCTGCAAGAGCTCGAGCGGCTTCAGGAATTCTTCGAGCAGCATCTCACCCG
>JBOHTE010000842.1:0-14732 GCA_050733555.1 Gemmatimonadaceae bacterium
TGGAGCAGATGCGCCACCTGGACATCATTCTCGCGACGGGGCACGACGACGCGGGGCGCGCCAACAACGAATATCTGTCGAGGCTCCTCGGGGAGAAGCATATTCCGAATGCGCTGCGCCTCTGGGACGGATGGGCGCACGACTGGCCGTACTGGACACAGATGATCCGCCGCTACATCGGCGGCAACGCATGAATCGGGGAGCTGCCGCATGACGCTGAAAGTCGGTCTGATGGCGGGACGCGAATGGTCGTTTCCGCCCGCCTTCATCGAGGAAGTCCACGCGCGCGATCAGGGCGTCACGGTGGACTTCGTCTCGCTCGATGCGGTGCGCATGGACGAGCCGTGCGACTACGCGGTGATCGTGGACCGCATCTCGCACGAGGTGCCGTATTACCGGACCTTTCTGAAGTACGCCGTGCTGCAGGGCGTCACGGTGCTCAACAACCCGTTCATGTGGACGGCCGACGACAAGTTCTTCGGTGCCACGCTCGCGACGAAACTCGGGATTGCCAGTCCGAAGACCGTCGCCCTGCCCAACAAGCAGTACGTCCCCGGCATCAAGCATGACGAGAGCCTGCGCAACCTGAAGTATCCGCTCGACTGGCAGGCGCTGGTGCGCTACGTCGGACTCCCCTGCGTGCTCAAGGACGCGCACGGCGGCGGATGGAAGGACGTGTACGTCTGCCACTCGCTCGATGAGCTGATCCATCACTACGACAACTCCGGACGGCTCACCATGGTCGTGCAGGAGTTCATCGAGTGGGACCAGTTCATCCGCTGCATCGCGCTGGGGCAGGAGCACGTGATGCCCATCAAGTACGACCCGCGCGAGCGGAAGTACCACGTGGATCACGCGCATCTGTCGCCCGAACTGGGGCGGCGCGTGGTGGCCGACACGCGCGCGCTGGTCCGTGCACTGGGCTACGACATGAACTCGCTCGAGTGGGCGGTGCGCGGCGGCGTGCCCTACGCGATCGACTTCATGAATCCGGCGCCCGACATGGACATCTATTCGCTCACCCCGTTCTACTTCCACTGGGTGGTGACGCACATGGCGGACCTGGTGATCCGCCTGGCAAAGGAACCACGGCCGCAGGCGCGTGAGTTGCGCTGGGATGCGCTGCTCACCGGACGGCGTCAGGACGCGGCGCCATCGCAGGCGGCGTCGCGGTAATCCGGCATGAACGTCGAGCGCGCCATCGGCCGGTACCACGAGCTGCTCACGGACGAGCTGGCGGCGGAGACGCAGGCCGCACTCGACGCGCGACTGGGCGCACAGGGACTGTTCTTCGGCGACCGCCCACTCTGTTCGGTGCTGCGGCCGCGGTTCATTTCGGCGAGCCGATTCGACGACCTCCAGCGGAGCTGCACGCTGCTCCTCGCGGCATTCGGCCGGGCGCAGCAGGCCGCGCTCGCCAGCGCCGACGTCCGCTCGCAGTTCGGACTGACCGCGTGGGAAGAGCAGCTCGTCCTCCACGAGCCGGGGTTCCGTGCGTCGAGCCCCACGTCGCGGCTGGATGCGTTCATGACCGCGACCGGGCCGGAGCTGCTCTTCACCGAATACAATGCGGAGACGCCGGCCGGCCCCGCCTACGCCGATGCGCTGGCGCAGCTCTTCCTTGGCCTCCCCGCGATGGGCCAGTTCCTGCGCACGTACGAGGTGCGACCGATCCCGGCCCGGCACGGCGTGCTGCACCCCATGCTGGACGCCTTCCGCCAGTGGTCAGGACATCGCGACCCGCCGCGCATCGCGATCCTCGACTGGCGCGAGGTGCCCACGTACAGCGAGTTCGTGCTCTTCGATCGCTACTTCCGCGAGATGGGCATCGCGTCGCGCATCGTGGATCCGCGCGCCGTGGAGTATGCCAACGGGAAGCTCGTCCACGGTGACTTTCACATCACGCTCATCTACAAGCGTGTGCTGCTCAATGAACTGGTGGAGCGGGAAGGCATCGAGCATCCCGTCATCCGCGCCGTGCGCGACGGAGCGGTGTGCATGGTGAATCCCTTTCGATGCAAGCTGCTGCACAAGAAGGCCAGCCTCGCGGTGCTGAGCGACGAGCGCAATGCGCGGCTGTTCACCGCCGATCAGCTCGACGTGATTGGCCGGCACATTCCGTGGACCCGGACGGTGGCGGAGCGCCGGACGCAGCATGGCGGCGCGACCATCGACCTCGTGCCGTGGGTGCAGGAGAATCGCCATCACCTCGTGCTCAAGCCGAATGATGAGTACGGGGGCAAGGGCATCGTGCTGGGCTGGGAGGTGAGCCAGTCTGCCTGGGACAACGCGCTGCGCGCCGCGCTCCTGGAGCCCACCATCGTGCAGGAGCGGATCACGCTCCCCACCGAACCCTATCCGGGCTTCATCAACGGAACGCTGGAGATCATGGATCGCATGCTCGACACGGCGCCGTTCGTGTCGTACGGTGAGCACGTGCAGGGATGCATGACGCGCCTGGGCACGGTCCCGCTGTTGAACGTGACGGCGGGCGGCGGATCCACGGTGCCGACCTTCGTCATCGAAGACAGGGGATAGGGGCAGCCACATGCAAGGACCATCGCTCACGCTCGGCGTGGAAGAGGAGTATCAGATCATCGACCCGGTGACCCGCGATCTGCGGTCGTACATCACGGAGATCCTGGCGGGCGACCAGTTGCTGCTCGAGGAGGTGAAGCCCGAGCTGCATCAGTCCATGGTGGAGATCGGGACGAAGGTCTGTCACACGCCGGCCGAGGTGCGCTCGGAACTCGTGCGGCTCCGTGGCGCGGTGATGCGGCTCGCCGCGCGGAACGGACTCAAGATCGCGGCAGCGGGCACGCACCCCATTTCGAGCTGGATGACGCAGGAGATCACGCCGCTGGAGCGCTACCTGGGTGTGAAGCAGGACCTGCAGGAACTGGCGCAGCGGCTGCTGATCTTCGGGACGCACGTGCACATCGGCATCGAGGATCGCGACTTCCTGATCGATGCGATGAACGTCGCCAGCTACTTCGTGCCGCACATCCTGGCACTGTCCACGAGCTCGCCGTTCTGGATGGGACGCGCGACGGGACTCAAGTCGTATCGCAGTGTCGTCTTCCGCAATTTCCCGCGCACCGGAATCCCCCCGCGGCTCACCGGGTGGTCCGAATACGAGCAGCTCCTCGACGCGCTCACGCGCACCGGGTGCATCCCGAACGGATCGAAGATCTGGTGGGACGTGCGTCCCAACTGGAGCTACCCCACGCTGGAATTCCGCGTGTGCGACGTGTGCACCCGCGTGGACGAAGCCGTGTGTGTCGCCGCCATCCTGCAGGCCATCGTGGCCAAGCTCTGGAAGCTGCGTCGCGACAACATGACCTTCCGCGTGTATCCGGGCGCCATGATCGAGGAGAACAAGTGGCGTGCGGTGCGCTACGGGCTCGGCGGCAAGCTGATAGATTTCGGGAAGGGCGTGGAGTTGCCGGCGCCCGAGCTCATTCGTGAGTTGATTGGCTGGTTCATTGACGATGTCGTGGACGAGCTGGGCACCCGCGCCGAGGTGGAATACGCGTTCCGCATCCTCGCCGAAGGCACCAGCGCCGACCGCCAGATCGCCACGTATGAGCGCACCGGTGATCTCAAGGCCGTGGTGGATCAGCTCATTGCGGAGACAGAGGAAGGGATACCGGTCGCAGGCTGCTGACGGCGTTCAATAGCCAACCACTCACCTTCACCGTCGCACACGACATGCCTGTTCGTCCCGTCATTGGCATCACCACCCAGACACTCGACGCCGTTCCCGGTGAGCTGCCGCGTTGCTGGGTGATGAGTCAGCGCTATGTGCTGGCGCTCGCGGAGGCCGGTGGTGTGCCGCAGCTCGTGCCGCTCCTCTGCGACGATCCCGCGACGCTGCGCCTCATCTACGAACGACTGGATGGGCTCCTGCTGCCGGGCGGCGTGGACATTGATCCGTCGGCATACGGCGCGGCGCGCTCCTCGTTGTGCGGGCGCACGGATCCCGATCGCGACCGCACGGAGCTGATGCTCACGCGCTGGGCCATGGCGGAGCGCAAGCCCGTACTCGGCATCTGTCGCGGGGTGCAACTCATCAACGTCGCGGCGGGCGGCACGCTCTATCAGGACATCGCGGCCGAGCACACGGGCGCCATCAAGCACGACTACTTCCCGAACGGCGAGCAGAATCCGCGCAATCAGCTCGTGCACGAGGTGGAGCTGACGGCGGGGTCGCGTCTGGAGGACATCCTCACCGTGTCGGGCACGCGCGTGAACAGCATGCATCATCAGGGTATTCGCGACCTGGCGCCGGATCTCGTGGCGGCGGCGCGCGCACCGGACGGCGTGATCGAGGCGCTGGAGTCGCCGGACGATGCGTTCGTGTTCGGCGTGCAGTGGCATCCGGAGGACCTGACGGACACCGACCGGCACATGCGCCGGCTGTTCGAGCGTCTGCTGGGGGAAGCGGCAGCCTTTTCCCGCCGCCCAGCCCTTGGGAATCGGCAAACGGGAATGGGGAATCGATAAGGCAATCCGCCCCCTTCCATCCCACCCCGATTTTA
The DNA here is from genome assembly GCA_050733555.1 of Gemmatimonadaceae bacterium. GTDB lineage: Bacteria > Gemmatimonadota > Gemmatimonadetes > Gemmatimonadales > Gemmatimonadaceae > JADGGM01. Next base: position 4,542 of record JBOHTE010000842.1, read on the forward strand.
TGGGGAATGGGAAATCGGCCTCCCCATTCCCCTTTCCACGATTCCCCATTCCCGATTGCCGATTGCCGATTCCCAAGGGGAGGGTGGTAGGGCGGGGCAATAGCCGCGCTTCGCGCTGCTATTGGCTGCTGCTGTCGTCCATCGCCTTCGAGATCTTATCGAGGAGGTCCGGATGGGCCGCGATGAACGCGACGTTGTCGGCGTTGGTGGTCGCGGGCAGCGTCGTGTCGGCTTTCATGAGTCCCTGCTTCCGCATCTGATACACCATGCCCGCGCTCATCACGCTGAACATCGTGAGCGTGTAGTCCTTGGCCGAAAGGCCGGCCTGCGAGAGCGCCGCCTTCATGGGCGGGATGCTGTTCAGCCGCTGCACCATGTCGTCGAGGGTCTTGGGATCGGCCTGGTCCTGCTTCGCCTCGAGATCCTTCATGTATTCCGGATGCTGCGTCGCGATCTGCCGCAGATTCTGGCTGACGGCAATGAACTTGTCGACGTTGGACTCGTTGAGCTTGTACGACGCGAGCGCGGCGACAATGTCATCACCATTCGTGGTGGACGGCGTGGCGGCACCGGACGACGACGGGGTCGCGGATGATTTGTCGGCCTTGGAGCAGCCACCCAGCGCTACGAAAGCGAGCGTGGCGACGAGTCCGGCGCAGGAACGAATGGCAGGCATGAGAGAAGCTCGGCTGAAGAGTGGATGAGTTCGGGTAAAGTATAGAGACAGCGGGCACGTGCTGAAATGGCGATGGGCAATGGAGCACGGGGAATGGGCCTGCTGCCCGCTCCCCGTGCTCCATTGCCCCTATTCCGTCGCTCAGAGCTTGACCAGCTCCACGCGACGATTGTTCTGGCGCCCTTCCGGCGTGGTGTTGGGCGACACCGGCTTGGACGAGCCGTAGCCCTTGGTCTCCAGCCGCGCCGCGTCAATGCCGTAGCTCGTCACGAGAAATTGCTTCACGGCGGCGGCGCGCTGCTCGGACAGCGCCTGGTTCGCCGCGGCGGCGCCCACGTTGTCCGTGTGTCCCTCGATCATGAGCTTGAGATCGGCGTGCGCCTTGAGCATGTCGCCGATTTCCTTGAGGGTCGGCGTGGACTCTCCCTCGATCGTGGCAGAGCCGGTGGCGAAGAGAATACCATGGGTCGACACGTGGCCGGCTACCGTGAGCGCGTCGTACAGCGGCTTGCCGCCCTCGGCGATGCGCAAGTCAGTGATCAGCGAGCCGTTCTCGTTGGCGTTTGCCAGCTCCAGTTTGATGGTCTTGCCACGCGCGATCATCATCCCGTTGAGCTGACCCACGCGGACGTTGTTGACGTAGGCCTTCACGTAGCCGCTGTCCACCATGTAGCGGCAGGTCTGGAAATCATTGTCGCCGACACCCGGCGCGCGTTCGCCGGACTGCTTTTCATTCTTCGTGGCGCCGAATCCGCTGATCGCGGCGTCACCGGGTGAGTCGCAGCGCAGATCGAGATTCTGGTCGTCGCTCCCCTCACCGATGTGGAAGTACAGGCCCATGCCGTTCCCGCCGGTCCGGTGAAAGGTCACCTCGATGGTGAAGCGCTGCGGCAACGCTTCCGGCAGCGTGATCAGCGCGGTTCCCCCCGTGACCGTACGCAGATACTTCTTGCCGCCGATGTCCACGACCGTCACGTTGCCGTCCTGGATGTCGAGATGTGTTGGCAGATCGCCGACATGATCGTCCGAGAAATCATCGAAGAAGATCACGCGATCGCCAGGGACGAAATCGTAATTGAGCCAGGCGCCGGCCCCTGGCGGCGCGCTCTGGCCGCTGGTCGCACCGGCCGCGGCGGCCGCGCCGGCCGAACCGGCCGAACCGGCCGCACCCGTGGATGCGCTGGCATCCCCGCTCGCCGCGGCATGGGTGAGCGCGGCGGCTGAATCGGCGCTCGACACCGGCTTGCCGTCGGCATCGGTGATCCGGACCTGCTTGCCGTCGGCCTTTGCCTGGTCAATGCACTGCGTGTCGGACGCCGCGCAGGAGATGGCGTTGACGGCGGCCTGTTCCACTTTCTGTTTGGCCTTGTTCTTGAGCTTGCCGAACAGCCCCTGCGCATGAAGCGGCTGGCCCGCGCCCAGAAGCAGCGCGCCGGCCAGCGCGGGAACGAGGAAGGTGCGACGCATTTGGGCTCCTTATCGCGGAGAGAGATGAACGACGTGTCGCTATCTCCGGTGGAACGTGCCCGCCGCGCCCGGATTCTCACTCCCCTCGCTGCCCCCTTGCAATCGCCGTCGCACCGGTGGAGCGTTCCCCAGTGCCCGCCGCCTCACAGTCCCGCATTCTCCGTGCGCTCCGTCATCCGAATTATCGCCTGTTCTTCGGCGGTCAGACGGTGTCGCTCGTGGGTACCTGGATCACGCGGATCGCCACGGCGTGGCTCGTTTATCGGCTCACGCATTCCGCGTTTCTCCTGGGGCTCGTCGGCTTCGCCGGACAGATCCCGACACTCTTTCTCGCACCCATCGCGGGCGTGTTCGTGGATCGCTGGGATCGGCACCGGGTTCTGCTCGTCACGCAGGTGCTGTCGCTCGTGCAGTCCGCGGCGCTTGCCGTGCTCACGTTCACGGGCGTCATCACCGTGTGGGAGATCGTGGCGCTGCAGGCATTCCAGGGCCTGATCAACTCGTTCGACACCCCGGCCCGTCAGGCGTTCGTCGTCACCATGATCGAGGACCGCGCCGACCTCGGCAACGCCATCGCGCTCAACTCCACCATGGTGAACGCGAGCCGGATCGTCGGGCCATCGGTGGGCGGATTGCTCATCGCGGCCGTGGGCGAGGGATGGTGCTTCGCGGCCGATGCCGTGTCGTATCTCGCGGTGATTGCGTCGCTGCTCGCGATGCGGCTGCCGGAAACGGCACCCCGCGTGCTCGGCACGCGCGTGCGTGAAGAGCTCGTGTCGGGATTCCGCTATGTGATCGGCGTCCGGCAGATTCGCACCATCCTGCTGCTGCTCGCGGTGGTGAGCATGGCGGGCATGCCCTATTCCGTGCTCATGCCCGCCGTGGCCTCCACGGTGCTGCACGGCGGCGCGCACACCTACGGGTTTCTCATGACCGCGGCGGGCGCCGGCGCGCTGGCCGGTGCGCTCTACCTCGCGGGGCGCGTCACCGTGCACGGGCTCGAGCGCATCATGTGGCGCGCGACGATCGCCTTCGGCGTCGGACTCGTTGCCTTCGCGCTCTCCCGTTCCATTCCGCTCTCGCTCGTCATTCTCGTGTTCATCGGCGCGGGCTTCATGATTCAGCTCGCGTCGGCCAACACGATCATTCAGACGATCGTGGATGAACAGTTTCGCGGGCGCGTGATGGCGTTCTACGCCATGGCGTTCCTCGGCACCGCGCCAATCGGCAGTATCCTGGCCGGCGTCATTGCGGAGCGCATCGGGACGCCGTTCACCATCCTGATTGGTGGCGCCGTGTGCGCGCTCGCCGGCGTCGCCTTTGCGCACTGGGCGCCGGTGCTGCTCGAACAGCCGGCGCTCACGGCCGAGGTGAAGGCCGAGGTGAAGGCCGAGGTGTAACGGGCGCGCTGGGACGGCGCGGGTGGCACGCCGGCGAGTCGGGTGGATCCTGGCGGACGCTGGCGTACATGCCGCGCGGCGTGCATCATGGTGGACCTTCAGACCGACGAGGTATGACGACCATGATGAAGCCCCTCGCACTGGTGATCACGACGCTGATCACGGCGCCCGCGCTGGCGCAGAGCATGCCCACCACGAATGCCTCCACGCCCAGCGTAGCCGCGGTGACCACGACGCGCGCGCTGTGGACCGGTGTGAGCGGCTACATCGCGCAGTCGGCCCAGGACATGTCCGAGGCGGACTACGCGTTCCGTCCCACGCCGGAGGTGCGCACCTTCGGTCAGATCATTGCCCATGTCGCCGGCTCGCAGATGATGTTCTGCGCGGCCGCGCTGGGTGAGACGCCGCAGGCCGAAGACGCCGTCGAGAAGACGAAGACGACGAAAGCGGATCTCATCGCTGCCCTGAAGGCGTCCAACGACTATTGCGCGCGCGCCTACGCCCAGTCCGACGTCGCTGCCACCGGTACGACGAAGTTGTTCGGCCAGGATCACAGCCGCCTCTTCGCGCTGATGCAGAACGCGACGCACGACAGTGAGCACTACGGCAACATCGTGACGTACATGCGCATGAAGGGACTGGTGCCGCCGTCGAGCCGTCGCTAACGGCGGCGTTCCACCGCGGCGTTCCACCGCGGCTCGTGCATACGACATTGTCGTCGCATCGCTACGTCAGCCGACGTATGCCCTGACTCACCCTCCGGAGAATACCATGGGCACAACCCATTCTCCGGAGGAGAATATGCGTGCAGCATTGCTGGCGATCGCACTCGCGGCCCTTCCTGGCGCGCAGGCGACACACGCCCAGGACATCGGTGATCTGGCGGCGTACGCCGCCCTCGTCAGCACTCCCGCGGCTGGCCTCGCGCCGGTGGCGGCGCCCTACATGATCGGGGAGCGGCAGACGTCAGCCGGCTTTGCGGCGCGTTACGGGCGCCTCTCCGACGGGGGCATCTCGAGAAACGCGTTCGCGGCCGACGTGACGTTCCCGGTTGGCAAGGGATCCGCTGGACTCATTGCCGGCTACCTGAACAACGGTTGTGATGGTTGCAACGGATATTTCGTGGCCGGTGCGCACGCCGATTCCCCGATCGTCACGGCGGGATCGCCCGGTTCGGGACTGTTCACGGTTGGCGTCAGCGGTATGCTTGGTCTGGCGAAGCCGACCGGCGGCACCGCACTCACACTCTCGGCTGATCTTCCCGTCGCCGTCGCCATCGCGGCCGGTCGCGCGCATGTCGTGCCGTTCATCGCGCCGGGCTTCGGCTTTGGCAGAGTGAGTGGTGGAGGTGATTCGGAATCAGGGACACGGTTCATGCTCGGCGGCGGGGTGGGCCTCATGGATATCGCACCCGGGCTTGGTGTGAGCGTGGGCGCGAAGCAGGTCTTCCTCGAGGGCGCGAAGACGGTCTTCGGTGCCAGTGTGAGCTGGCAGGGCGGGCATCACTAGCAGGCCGACTCACGCAGGCTTCGGCTGGCGCATTGTCCGCGGTCACGCCATCGTTGGCATGATCGCGGACCCTGTCGCGCCCACCACCCCCGCCATGAAAATCTCCTCGAACGTCTCCTCCATCATTGTACCGGCTCTCCTGCTGTTCGCCGGCACAACGCCCGGCGCGTTCACACAGTCGCTGCACTATCCCCCGACGCGACGCGACACCGTCGTGGACGATTACTTCGGACGCCATGTCCCCGCGCCGTACCGCTGGTTCGAGAACGACCAGAGCCCCGAAGTGGCGCAATGGGTGAAGGCGGAGAACGCGGTGACGTTCGCCTATCTGGACACGATCCCGCTGCGCGACACGTTCCGCGCGCGCATCACCGCGCTCTGGAACTACGAGAAGGTGGGCGTCCCCGACCGGGTGGCGGGGCATCTGTTCTACGCGAAGAACTCCGGCCTGCAGAACCAGTCGGTGCTCTACGAGCAGGCCACACAGTCGGCCGCGCCGCGTGAGATTCTCGACCCCAATCTGCTGTCGCCGGACGGCTCCATTGCGCTCGCGGGCACGTCGGTGTCGCCCGATGGACGCTACGTCGCCTACGGCCTCTCCGCGGGCGGCTCCGACTGGCGCGACCTGCATGTCCGCACACTCGCCGATGGCCGCGCGCTTCCGGATACCGTGCACTGGGTGAAGTTCTCCGGCATCTCGTGGACGAAGGATGGCAAGGGCTTCTTCTATTCGCGCTTCCCTGCGCCCCCTGCGGGACAGGTTCTCTCGGCGGCCGCGACCAATCAGAAGATCTACTATCACGTCGTGGGTACGCCGCAGTCCAGCGACCGGTTGATCTACGAACGCCCCGATCTCGCCGACTGGTTCATCTTCGGCTCCACGAGCGAGGACGGACGGTTTCTGTTCATCACGCTGGTGCACGGCACCGAGACGAAGAACGAGCTGCTCTACGTGGACCTGCAGCATCCCATGCAGCCGGATGTCTCCGCGCCGGTGCAGCCGATCACGACGAACCCCGACGCCGAATACACCGTGATTGGCAACGTCGGCGACACGGTGTTCGTACAGACGACGAACGACGCACCCAACCGCCGCGTGATCGCCATGGTGCTGCCGGATACGACGCGTGCGGACTGGCGCACCGTCGTACCGGAAGCGAAGAGCGTGATCGAGAACGCGCTGCTCGCGGGACATCGCGTCGTGGTGCAGTACCTCGAGGATGTCCAGAGCCGGATCCGCTTCTTCTCCACGAGCGGCGCGGCGATGGATACGCTGGCGTTGCCCGGAATCGGGGCCGTGGTGGGGCTCTCCGGCCGCGAGGACACGCCTGAACTCTTCTACGGCTTCACGTCCTTCCTCTATCCCACCACGATCTTTCACTACGACTTCCGCACGGGCGCGAGCACGGTCTTTCAACGGCCGCGCGTGCCCTTCGACCCGGGTCGCTACGAGACGCGGCAGGTGTTCTACCGATCGAAGGACGGCACACGCGTGCCGATGTTCATCACCGCGAAGAAGGGCGTGGTGCTCGACGGGAACAATCCCACGATGCTCTACGCGTATGGCGGATTCGACATCAACACCACGCCGTCGTTCAGCCCCGTGCTGCCCGCCTGGCTCGAGCACGGCGGTGTGTACGCGGTAGCCAACCTGCGCGGTGGCGGCGAGTACGGCGAGGCCTGGCATCACGCCGGCATGCTCGGCAACAAGCAGAACGTGTTCGACGACTTCATTGCCGCGGCGGAATATCTCATCAGCGCGAAGTACACGTCGCCGCGGAGACTCGCGATTTCCGGATATTCCAATGGCGGCCTGCTCGTGGGCGCCGTGCTCGATCAGCGGCCCGATCTCTTCGGTGCCGCGTACGGCGGCGCGGGCGTGATGGACATGCTCCGCTATCAGAAGTTCACCGCCGGGGTGGGTTGGGTGCCCGAGTACGGCTCGGCGGATGACTCCACGCAATTTCAATGGCTCATCAGATACTCCCCCGTGCAGAACGTGAAGCCCGGCACGTGCTATCCCGCCACCATTGTCACCACGGCCGACCACGATGACCGCGTGGTGCCGAGTCACTCGTACAAGTTCATCGCGCGCTTGCAGGCCGCGCAGTCGTGCGACCGGCCCGTGATCATTCGCGTGGAGACGAACACGAGTCACGGCTACATGCCAACGGACAAGCGCATCGCGCAGCTCGCGGACGTGTGGGCGTTTCTGGGGTGGAACGTCGGCATGCGCAAGTGACGCGCTCGTCGCTTCCGGAGCCGGTACAAGGCACGAAGTATGCTACCTCACCACCAGATGCCTCATGACTGGAGCAGCATGGTGACCGCAGGAATCGCACGCAACACCCGGGCCGGCTCGGAGCAGGCCGCTCGTGATGAAACGGGCTGGCTCGAGCGCTACCGCGCGGTGCGTGCCTTCACGCATGCGCTCTGCGCGCCGCTGGTCACCGAGGACTACGTCGTGCGCACGATGACGGATGTGAGTCCCACGAAGTGGCACATCGCGCACACGAGCTGGTTCTTCGAGACGTTCATTCTCACGCCCCGCGTGCCCGGCTATCAGCCGCTGGACGCGCGCTATGCCTATCTGTTCAACTCGTACTACGTGCAGGCGGGCGAGCGCCATTGCCGTGCGCAGCGCGGCTTCGTCACGCGCCCGACGGTGGCGGACATCTACGAGTACCGCGCGCACGTGGACCGCGCCATGACGCCGCTGCTCGCGCGGCTGGATGAAACCGATGGCGACGCCGATGTGCGCGCGCTGGTGGAGCTCGGCCTCAATCACGAACAGCAGCACCAGGAGCTCATCGTCACGGACATCAAGCACGTGTTCTGGATGAACCCGCTGCGGCCCGCGTATCAGCCCGCCGCGCCGGCGCGTGATCATCTCGTGACGCCGGCGGATGCACCGCGCTGGCGCGAGATGTCCGCCGGCGTGTACGAGCTGGGACACGCCGGCAATGGTTTCGCGTTCGACAACGAGAGCCCGCGCCACCGCGTGTTCCTCGAGCCGTTCCGGCTGGCGACGGCGCTCGTCACGAATCGCGAGTACCTGGAGTTCATGCATGACGGCGGCTACCGGCGCCCCGCGCTCTGGCTCTCGGCCGGCTGGGACGCCGTGCAGAGCAACGGCTGGTCCGCCCCGCTCTACTGGGAGCGGGATGGCGATGCGTGGACCGTGTTCACGCTGCATGGCATGGCGGCGCTGGATCCCGACGAGCCGGTGCGTCACGTGAGTTTTTACGAGAGCGATGCGTATGCCCGCTGGGCTGGCGCTCGTCTCCCCACCGAAGCCGAGTGGGAAGTGATGGCGGCGGGTGATCCGGCGTTGAGCGATCTGTTCGGGTCCGCCTGGCAGTGGACGGCGAGCCCCTACATTGGCTATCCCGGATTCCGTCCCGCGGGCGGAGCCGTGGGCGAATACAACGGAAAGTTCATGTCCGACCAGTGGGTGCTGCGCGGCTCGTCGCTGGCCACGCCGCCAACGCACGCGCGCCTGACGTACCGGAACTTTTTCCCATCGCCCACGCGTTGGCAATTCAGCGGACTGCGCCTCGCATCGGACGTGTAGTCGCCCTGACCGAGAGCCCGAGACTACCGGAGCACATGAAACACTCAGGCCCCGCGGCATTGCGCGACGAGGTGCTGGCAGGCCTTCGCGCTACACCGAAGTCGCTGCCCGCCAAGCTGCTGTACGATGCGCGCGGTGCGCAGCTCTTCGAGGAGATCACGCGCCTCGACGCCTATTACCTCACGCGGACGGAGACGGAAATCCTCGGCGCGCGCGCCGGAGAAATTGCGTCGCTCATCGGCGCCGGCCGTGTGATCCTGGAATACGGGAGCGGCGAGACCACCAAGGCGCGCCGCATCCTGGAGCGGTTCACGGTCGGCGCGCGCCCGGCGGCATTCGTGCCGATCGATACGTCACGCGAGCAACTCCATCGCGCGGCCACGCGGCTCGCGTCCGATTTTCCCCACGTGCCGGTGATCCCCGCCGAAGCGGACTACACAGGTCCATTCGAACTTCCGTCGCTTCCGCCCGGTGCGCCTTCCTCCGGACACGTCGCGCTCTTTCTTGGATCGACCATCGGCAATTTCCACGAGCCGGAGGCCACCGAGCTGCTGCGGCGCATCGCGCGCCAGTGCGGCGAGGGCGGCGCGCTCCTGCTCGGCGCGGACCTGCGCAAGGATCCGCTCGTGCTCCACGAGGCCTACAACGACCCCGCAGGTGTCACGGCGGAGTTCAACCGGAATCTGCTCGTCCGAATGAATCGCGAGTTCGATGCCGCGTTCGACCCGGATGCATTCCGCCACTACGCGTACTACAACCCGATGGCGGGCCGCATCGAGATGCACCTCGTGAGTCTCAGGTCCCAGTGCGTGCGCGTGGGCAGCGAGTGGGTGTGGTTCGAGAACGGCGAGAGCATCTGGACCGAATCGTCGTACAAGTACACCTGGAACGAGCTGCGACGCATCACCGCGAGCGCCGGCTTCAGCGTGGAGCGGCGGTGGACCGATGCCTGCTCGTGGTTTGCGCTGCTCTATCTCGCGGCCCATCCGGACACGCCCTGACCTCCCGGCTGCGTGGCGGAGATGCCAGGGCGTGTCGCGCGAAGACGACCAGTAGGTGATCTGAATTCCCGAGGTGAGCAGCCGGTCCGTCTTCTTGAAACCGGGCTCGGGCAGATTGTCGAAGCGGATGACGTACGAGAGCTTGAGTGAAATGTGCTGCGACAGCGGCGCGACGACATCGCTTTCGGTGTTCACGCGCCGATTCTCCGACGTCTTGAGATCGGGCAGCAGCTCCACCGCCTGCTTGAAGAACGCGAGCTTGGTGAAGTTGTGCTGGTAGAGTCCCGCGACGCGCACGGACGGGAAGTTGTCGTTCACACCGGTAATCGAGTGCTGCTGCACGACGGAGATGCCCGCTTCCGCACTGAGCTGATCTCTGGGCTGCCGGACGAGCATTACGGCCGCGCCCGCGCCTTCCACGGGCCGCTCGCGTAGTCCACCTCGTCACCCACGTTGAGCGTCGTGACGTCGGAGTTGCCCACGGCATTCACGAGACCCACATCGCCCGTGAATTTGATGGGTGATTGTTTCGTCGTGTCGGCGGCCTGCGCCATGACCGATACC
>JBOHTE010000843.1:0-1180 GCA_050733555.1 Gemmatimonadaceae bacterium
CGACGGGCACGGCCGCTAATTTTTTCAACCACGCCGCGACCTGGCGTTTGTCGAGGTCGTCGATGGAGTCGAGCTCTACGCCCCGGGTCGACTTGCCCATCGCCACCGGCGTCACCGGTGGCACCGGCTCGAGCGCCGCGCCGTTAATGAACATGAGTTTGACATGACCGGCGAAGCCGCCACAACAGAAGCACCAGCCGTCGCCGACGCCATAGTACGACATGCCCCACTTGACGGAGCGCTGCAGCCCGGGAAGCGTCTTCGCCGCCAGGGCATCGACGCTCTCCGCGATGTCGCGCTGGGGCTGCGGCAGACTGGCGATGTAGGCAAAGACCGCCTTGTCGCCGACTGCTGCCTTGGTGGGGCTCGCCTTGCCGGTGATCATGGATTCTGGCAGTGTCGTGGCGGCTTTGCCGTGTGACGCTTTGCGCTGAGCCGGTTTCGGGGCTGCGGACTTGGAAGTCTTGTCTGCCTTGCGGGCTGGCATCGTGGTCTCCTGTACCTCGGAAGTGTGTCGGACTAACGGCAGAGCTCAGCTGCGGGCGTTCCATAAAATGCGAGCGCAGCGCGCTGCCGCAACGGGCCCACTGCTTCACGGTTCGTTAGCTTGCCGATTCGTGTTCTCTCTCCGTCGCCACTCCGGGTCGGCGTCCGATCCAGCGCGGCACCTTGTTGCGGTAGGCCAGCCACGACGCGCCAAAGGTGCGACCAAGCCACGGCTCCTCATACATGATCACACGCAGATGGAAGGCGATGCCGACCACGGCGGCATAGATCCAAAGCGCGGTCGCCCGATAGCCGATCGCGAAGCCCAACAGGACTGTCCATACTGCCACGTACATCGGGTTCCGCGAGATTCGATACAAACCAACGGTGACGAGTCGCGTGGGCGGTGCCCACGGTGCGAGCGTTCCGCGCCCTGCGACATAGAAGTCGCGGACGCACCACAGGAGTAGAACTACGCCAATTCCGACAACCGGAAACCCCAGCGCGTGGAAATGTGCACCCGAGGGCAGGAGTAGCCAGGGCACCAGGAACGCGACCACAGTCGGCAGCACCAGGAAGGCCACAACCGCGCGCCAAAACAGCCCGGGTATCTGCATTACGCGACCTCGATTGGCTGGCTAACGCCAGAGCTCAGCTGCAAAGGGATCACGTAAGAAAGCTCGCGCAGCGGGCA
>JBOHTE010000844.1:0-1948 GCA_050733555.1 Gemmatimonadaceae bacterium
CCCGTCTTGTTGATGAAGTTGACGATGGCACCCGGCGTGTTCGAGCCGAAGAGCGATGAGCTGCCGCCGCGCACCACTTCCATGCGCTGGATGTTCTCGTCGGCGCGGAAGAGGTTGTCCGCGTTCATGAAGAACGTGTGCATGGTGGGGAACACCGGGAGCCCGTCCTCCATGAACATCACGTACTCCACGCCCAGGATGCCACGCATGGTGATGTTCTCATTCACCTCGCCGCCCGAGCTTTCCACGCGGGTGAAGCCTGGCACGTAGCGGAGCATCTCGGTGGTGCTGCGCGGCGCCGACTGCTGGATCACGCGCGGCGTGAGCGTCGTCACCGACACGCTGGCCTTGAGATTTTCGGTTGGCGTTGACGTTCCGGTCACCACCACGCTCTGCAACTGCAGGGGATCGTGAGTGAGTGTGAAGTCCTGCGTCGTGCGCTGGCCAGCCGTGACAGTGACACTGGCGGAGTCGGGACGAAATCCGATGAGACGAATCCGGACGATCCGTGTACCGGCGGGCACCTGCCCCATGAGGTACGACCCGTCGCCGCGGGTGAGTGTGCCGATGGTGGTTTTGTCAATGAACACCTGGGCGCTCGTCACGGGCGCGCCGTGCTCATCCACCACCCGGCCGGCAACGGTTCCGGTCTGGCCGGCGCCCTGCGCACGTGCATCCGGCAGCGCGATGCAGAGCGCGGCCAGCATGACGACCGTCAGGGTCCCCGGATGGATCCACGTATTCCGTACAGCCAAACGTGACACTGGGTGCATGGTGAGATCCTCCGTTCAGGGAGTTGCGATCAATCCGGCGGACCGTGCGAGCGTGCCTGCAATGGCGCGCGCGCGCGGTGAACCGCTTGATGTTTGTGTGGAGCGTCTGGAAATGCATGGACGTCTGCGCGAGGGCGTGCGCAGAAGGAAGCGCGGCGGAGGGCGCGCGGCGGGACTGGAAGCGCGCCTCGATCCGAAGACCGAGTGCACGGTCGCGCCATCTTGAGATGGACCCGGGAGTGGAAGCACCAATTGCCGTACGCGAAGTAACTGGCGACGCTGCTGCATACCCAATGCCGCCATGATGCGGCAACGTCAGCGTGGGCCATCCCAGTACGTAGCAATCGTGCTGTTCGGCGCTGCTCGGCCCGCTTCGAACCCGGCCCATTGCAGTCGGCAGGGGCACCATTGGAGACTGGTCCATCGGTTGCTGCATCAGCGATGTCGATCTCGCGATTCCTCGTTCGACGCCAGGATGGAGCCGGAGTTCACGCCACCGCATGGTGGACGGCGAGTCCGGCGCTCAACCCCGGATCAGTGAGGAAACGACCATGTTCCAGACATCGCTATTCGACAGCGCCGCGACGAGTGGCATCCTTGCACCGGCACGCCTGTTCACTATCCGGACGCATGCTACGCCCTCGGTACGGCGCGACGCCGGCCGCAGCAGGACCAGCCTGCGCCTATGGATCATCCAGAGTGTTCTCGCCGCGCTCTTTCTGTTCGCCGGCGTGATGAAGCTGATCATGCCGGTTGAGGCGCTCGCCGCGGCGACCCACCTGCCGGGCATATTCATGCGCTTCATTGCCATCGCCGAAATTCTCGGCGCAATCGGCCTGATTCTCCCCGGCGTGCTTCGGATCCGTCCCGGACTCACGCCGCTCGCCGCTCTCGGGCTCGCGATCATCATGATCGGCGCGACGACCATCACCGTGCTTACCACGACGGTGGCGCAAGCGCTGGTTCCGTTCGTGGTGGGAGTGCTCGCGGTGCGTGTCGCGTACAGCCGCCGGCGTCTTCTGGCGGCGCCGCGGCTACAGGCCTAGCTTCGTCCGCACGCGTAGCATTCACGGCGTTCCCACCGGTGATCCTGTGATTTGTTCTTCGCTCCCTGGAGTTTCCCGGCTCAGTCGGATCCGGCTGTGCACCGCGCGATATGCGAGCACCGGCAGTGG
>JBOHTE010000845.1:0-2619 GCA_050733555.1 Gemmatimonadaceae bacterium
GATCCGGATCGACATGCGCGTGATTCGCGTGGAGACCGGTGAGATCATCAAGACCGCCAAGGTCACGGGGCCGGAAGACAAGTTCTTCGACCTCGAACAGCAGCTCGCCGATCACGTCCTCAAGGATCTCGACGTTGCCCTGTCCCCCGAGACCGCGGCCGAGATGCGCAAGCGCCAGGAGGCGAATCGCCAGATGGGATTCGACTCCTTCATGGCGCTTTCCGGCGCGCTCGCCTCAATGGACGCCGGCGACTACATCACGGCCGCCGATCGCATGCGGCCGCTGATGTTGAAGTCGCCGGACTCCCAGCTCGTGGAGCTGACGTACCAGGAAGCGAAACACCGGGCCGCCCTCGCCGGCAAGCAGAAGGCCAGGGACAAGGCGGGAAAGGTGCTGCGGGGACTGTTTGGGAAACCATAGAAGCTGGATGGCCCCGCTCCCCGCTTCCGCGAAGGCGGAGCGGGGAGCGGCACGGTGGAGCTACCGCACCAGTTTCAGGTCTCGACGGCCCACGGACGCGCCGCTGCGTCGGGTTCGCTCGCGCGCGATACCAGGAAGCGCCTGATCGCCGAGCCGGCGAAATACAGACTCGCCAGGAGCGACACGTACACGCCAAGGCCAATGGATACCGCCTTCATGGCTTCTTCCCTGGCCTGTTTGGCAAAATCCGCGAATGGCCCCGAGGCGGCACCGCTCGCGGAGTCGAATCCACTGTTCAGACTATGGCGAATCAGGAGCAGCACGAGGAGCATGAACAGCAGGGGCAGGACGCCGCCCAGCACCGCACGCCGGTCCTTCCAGAAGTGATGCACGAACGGCGCGACTATCGCGACGATCGCCACCAGTCCGTAGATGCCCGTACTGCCACCGCCGCCGCCACCACTGAAATTCTGCGCCAGCGCTTCGAGTCCATTTCCGGCAGAGTGCAGAAAGCCGAGTACCTGCCAGAACGTGAAGCTCGTGCCACCCAGAGGCGTCTTGATTGATACCGCGGCGAGAAAGAACCAGCCCACGATGAGCGCGCCCAACGCCACGAGACTGGGCAGGCCGAATCGCGCCACCATGGACGATGCCAGGGCGGAGCCCCGCTCGCGCGCCGCGACGAGCGCGAGTTCGGCCTGCTCCTTGGCCAACTGCGACTCCGGCACCGCGCTCACGGCCCGCACCGTTCCATCCGACGCGAGATCGACGATCACCACCATGCCAACTTTTGGTGGTACGTCGGATCGCCAGGCCCCTTCGAGCGTGAACGAATACTGCTTGCCGTCCATGGCCAGCAGCCCTGATCCGGCGCTGGTGTCGCGCAGTACTCTCCCCCGCTGTGTCATGAGTCCCCCCGTAGTGGATTGCGAAAACCGCACGCGGCACATCGCTGCAACCGCCAGTACGCAATGCGTCATGGCGTCGCGGAAACCGTCACTCGCTGTGGTGGGACCTCCGCGGTGCGCTGCGGACCCGACAACCAGCTACTGGCCGGTGGGATAGGACTCGGGCGGCTCGCCGGCGGTCCATCGCGCGGATGGCTCCAGCGGTTCGACGGCGCGCGTGTCATCGAAGTGCAACACGGCATCGAACTGACTGGGCAGGCGCGCATGAAAGTAGTGACTGATCCGCTCGGTCTCGGGCGAGTAGATCACGCCAATCGCGCGCTCGAGGCGCTTGTCGTGCAGCGCATCAGCCAGATCGCCGCTGTCGCGCAGGGTCAGAAGGAAGCGCGGCAGCCCGGTATCATGAAAGAGCCGCTCATAGCTTCCCTCGAGCGACGGGCGGACGTGCTTGCGCTCCGCCATCGCGTCCCACTCGGAGGCCGCCGTCACGCTGCCAGTGTGCGTCAGACTGCCGATCAGGACCGCGCTCGCCCCGAATGACTCGCGCACGAGCTGACCTACGTTCAGCTCGCCGCCCCACCCCATTTCCGTGGCGCGAGCGTCGCCGAGATGCGATTTGTGCGCCCACAGCACCACGCGCGCGGGCGTACCCTGCGCTTCGAGGTGCCGCGCGAGTGCGGAGAGGGTGTCCGCCATGTGCCGGTCACGCAGGTTCCACGACGAAACGCGCCCGCGGAACATCGTGCGATAGTACCGCTCCGCATTCGTCACGAGGCGTGCATTCTGCTCGGCGGCAAAGAACTCGTCGGGCGCGAGACGTCCATCCCGGCTCACGTACTCCGCTGCGCGGCGCCGCAGCTCCACGAGCTGGCTCACCACCTCGTCCTCGCACGAGGCCGCGAGGTCCAGGCTCGCGGCGTAGCCGTACGCCTGCGGATCCTCGCCCACCCGCTCGAAGCAGGCGTAGCGGTAGCGCGCATGCCTGGCGGCATCGGGGTCCACCTTGTCCAGATAATCGAGCACGACCGTCATGGAGGTGAAAAGACTGTAGAGATCCAGTCCGTAGAAGCCCACGCGGGCGCGCTCGGCACGCGCATCGTTGTACGCGCGCAGCCAGCCGATGAATTCGAGCACCTGGGCATTGCGCCACATCCAGGCGGGGAAGCGCCGGAACCCGGACAGTGCCGCCTCCGCATCGGCGGCGCTGTCGTCCCCGCGCACGTAGCGATTCACGAGGTATGCGTCAGGCCAGTCGGCCTCCACCGCCACGGCGTTGAAGCCACGCTCCAC
>JBOHTE010000846.1:0-1612 GCA_050733555.1 Gemmatimonadaceae bacterium
CGGTCATCCTGAGCCGGGCCCCGAGCTTGAGGAGCGTGAGCCGGATCGTCGTGCATTGCGCTGTCGCCAGCGCCGTGCCGGCGAGACCCAGCCGGCGCAGGGCATCGAGCAGCACGGAGGCCAGCGAGGAGAAGTAGAGGCGGAACTGGTTCGCGCGCATCGTCGCCGCGCTCGTCCGGTCGGCGAAGCGCATGAGTTGTTGCTCCGTGATGCGATTCTCCAGGTCGCCCCGCGCGCAGTAGAGCGTTTCATAGAGCGCGGCGGCCGCCCACTCGGCGGCGCCGAGCGAGGTGACGACGACGCGCGGGTTCCTCTTGCCGTCCGCGCCCGCGCTCAGGTGCTCCGCCTTGGCGACCACGCGCCGTGCCCGCGTCCAACTCTCGCGCGTCTGGTAGGGAAACTCCGTGAAGACGCGCGCCGCCTCGCCCGTGGCCGCGCACTGCGCTGCCGCCTGCGCCAGCTCGGGGGCGATCTGCGCCGTGAGGCGCGCGTTCTTGGCCAGGCCGATCACATACTCCACGCCGTGGGTCTCACACCACGCCATCAGCGCCTCGCGGCAGAAGCCCGAGTCGCCCCGCACGGTGATGCGCACCGTGGGCCACGCCGCCCGCACTTGCGCCACGATCCGCTCCAGTTCGGCCTCCGCCCCGGCGCTCGCGTCGAGATCCGCCGAGCGCAGTCGGGCCGCAAGCAGCTGCCCCCCACAGAAAATGTAGAAGCGGCAGATAGCAGTAGTGGCCATAGTAGCCGTGGAAGAACCGGCCCTCCTGCGCGCCATGCACCGGATCATCCGTCGCGTCCACATCCAGCACGATCGCGGCCGGCGCCGTCGCGTGCGCTTGCACGAAGAACGCCACCAGCAGCCGATCCACCGCCGCGTGCTCCACGGCGATCTTCTTGTAGCGCTCCGCCTCGGGCACCGTGGCCGCGCTCAGCTCCAGCCGGTTCAAGGTGCTCTGGCCCGCCCCGGGCGCCCCGAGATCGTCCGCCTCCGCCAGGACGGCGAAGAGCGGATCGTGCCGCAACTGGTCGTGGTCGTTCAGGTCTTCATAGCCCAGCGCCAGCGCATACACCCGCTGGCGCACCAGCGCCGCCACGGAGTGCGTCACGCGCGCCGGATCCCGGGCGTCCCGGAAGCACGCGGCGAATTGCGCGAGGATCCCCGTGCGCCGCTCCACCTCGCGCAACAACACCGCGCCCCCATCGGACGTCAGCGTCCTGCCATCAAAGCGCGCCACCACCGCGCGCCCGGCGACCGCTTGAAACTCCAGCGCCTCCGGCGTACACGCTGTCGGCATAACGGCTCTCTCCGCGATGGGGTAACGGTTGTTCTCGACAAACTCCTTATCCCATACGGGACAGCCGTTTTTCAATCCCCTCGTGAGAAATACGGGCTAGGTAGAGCCACCCCTCAAGCGTCGGTATGTAGCTGATGTCGCTCGCTCACACGCGATCCTGACCGGCCACGTGCGCCACGGCGAACTCCGGCTGTAGCACGTTCGGAGCTATTGGCTCGCCGTGCCTCGAGTCCGTCGTCACGCGGAACCGGCGCTTGGTCTTCGCTCGGATCCCCTCGACACGCATCACGCGCTCCACCCGCTTCCTGTTCACG
>JBOHTE010000847.1:0-3418 GCA_050733555.1 Gemmatimonadaceae bacterium
GTAGACCCGGCGCACGCGTCGTCATTCCGGCGCGAGCCGGAACCCAAGCTTGCGGGCGACGGTGCGCTGCCGGCTGTCGAGAGTCAGAAAGGTGATCGTGTCCGGCGCAGGAGCCACGTACAGCGCGACTGCGAGATGCCAGCAGTCCGCACCCCACACATAGCCGGCGGCGAGTACCCGGTCGATTTCATCGTCCAGGAGCCGGTCCGGGATGACCCTGCTGAGCGCAGGGAGCATGCGCGCGTCCGCCACCACCTTTTCGCGCGCGAACACTGATCGGAGCTCTGCATCCAGCAGATTCGCGGCGAGGAGCTGGTCAAATTGCGCCATGCGTCGCGACAGCGTGCGTGCGCCGCGCTCGGCGAACGCGATCGCAACGAGGTACGACGTGTCGACGTAGGCAACCGTCATTCGCCCCGGTCATCAAGGAAGCGCTTGAGCGCGCCCGGTTTCCGAGCAATCGGTCCGAGCCGCTTCACGGGGTGACCGGGGGAAATGATGACACCGCGTTCAACCAGTTCCGCCAGGCGCGCGCCGAGATCCGGCGACTCGGCTGCGATGGGCCGGATCTCGGCAGCCGGCTCACCATGCACGGTGACGACGATCCGGTGACCTTCGCGAACCTGGCGAATGATGGCGGAGAGCTTGGCCTTGGCCTCATACAATGAATAGGTGTCGCGCATCGGTGTATTGTAATGAGTCTGGTCAGACTAGTCAATTTTGCTTACCGGCGGTTGCGTATGGGTGGCATGTCTTCGATGCGGCGCAGGCGCTTCAAGCGCCGCGCGGTCTTGGGCGCGAGTGTGTCTCCGAGCGACGTGCTGCCGAACAGCGAATCTGCGCCATCACGGTGGAGCACGCCAGCGAGCGCACCGGCTGAGCAAATTGCGTCTGGGTAGGACCGGCTTGAGGAAGCGATAGACCCGCGATTTCATTCGGCGGCGCGCGCACCATCGACCTCACCCTTCCGGTAGCCTCGAGTAGCATCGAGTCACCGCACTCGAAACGCGGACCACGCTGGCTCCGCTGACCTCCCGCTACTCCGCCCGCAGCGTCTCCATGGGATCCACGCGCGCCGCGCGCCACGCCGGCACCGCACACGCCGCCATGGCCACCAGAATGAGCACAGACGCCACCGCCCCCAGCACGACCGGATCGTGCGGCGTCACGCCGTACAGCAGCGACGCCACCAGCTTCCCCAGCGCGAGCGCGGCTGCGACCCCGATCAGCACGCCGACCACCACAACCTTCACGCCCTGCGCGATCACCACGCGCGCCACGTGCCCACCCTGCGCCCCCAGTGCAATGCGTACTCCGATCTCGTGCCGGCGCTGGCCCACGACGTACGCGATGGTGCTGTAGATGCCCACCGCGGCGACCACCAGCGCGAGCAGGCCCGCTACGGAAAAGAGCGTTGCACCGAGCTGCCATTTGTGGAAGTACGCCGCCAGCACCGCCTCCATGGGCACGACCCGTGGCACGACGCCAGTTCCCAGCTCGCTCTTCATCTCGCGAAAGACGGCAACCCTGGCGGCATCCACTCGGCCGGTGCGCGCGCGGACAATGATCGCACCCGGTTCGTTGTCGCCAGCCGGCGCCTGTGCCAACGGCACGAAGTACGCGGGCGCCGGTTGCTCGATCACACGATTGATGTGCGCATCGGTCACGATGCCGACGATGCGCCGGCACGGCGCATCGCGTTTCTCCAGCATGATGCAACTGCCCAGCGCATCGCCCCTGGGCCAATAGTCTCGGGCCATCAGTTGGTTCACCACCACGACCTGCTCGGCGCCGGGTCGATCCGCCGCGCTGAATCCACGTCCCCGCCGAATGTTCATACCGGTTGCCTCGAAATAGCCTGGCGACACGAATGAGACAATGGGCTGCCCGAATGGTCCCGCCGATTGGAGCGAATCCCGCCCCGGAATGTAGAGGTCTTCAAACGTGAAGCCCCACATGGGCGGCACCATGGCCAGCGCGGTGTGCTCGACATCCGGCAGATGACCGAGCCGAACCGCGAGATCAGGGAGCGCCGCAGCGATCTCGTGCTGGCGAGTGGTGTCGTCCTCGAGCGGAGTTGCCGACGCGAAGATGAGCTGGCGGCTGTCGTAGCCGATGTCGATGGCCCGAACCTGGCGCAAGCTGCGCACGAACAGACCTGCGCCGGCCAGCAACACCACGGATAGTGCGGCCTGCAGAACGAGCAGGGCGCTGCGCGTCCGACTGCGAACGCGATACCCCTCACGCGCGCCTGCCTTGAGCGCTGCCGTGAGTTCCGGCCGGCTGCCTTGCAGGGCCGGCAGCATCCCGACCACTACCCCGGAAACGAGAGTGACCAGAATCGCGAACAGTGTTACACGCGCACTCACTCCATGACTTCCCCAGTTCAGGCCGGGCAGCAGCGTATGACGGAGCAGACCGGCTCCCCACCAGGTGACGACCAACGCTGCCGCGCCGCCAATTGCCGCAACGAAAACGGCCTCTCCGAGGAACTGTGCCACGAGACGACGGCGACTCACGCCCAGCGCCAGCCGCACCGCGATCTCGCGACGTTTCCCCAGTGCACGAACCAGCATGAGATTCGTGACGTTGGCGCAGGCAATGAGCAGGATGATGAATGCGACGCCGCCGAGCCGCTGCGAGATGGAGAATTCCGCGGTGTGAAACTCGCGCCCGGACGCTCCGCTGAGTGATTCCAGTGATGCCGTGGCAGTGCTGTCGCGGAAGAACCCGCTGTGCTGTACACTGGTCGCCGCGGCGACGAATCTCTGCCACAGCGACGCGGATGATGAACGGGCCAGCATCGACAGCGACAGCGTACCGAGTGCTTCGTACCAGTCCGCTTTCCGCCCCATCCAGCTACCCATCGTGTTGTAGGGCAGCCAGAGGTCCACTGCGTCCAGCGATACGCCCCGAAATCCGTCCGGCGCTACGCCGATGATCGTGTAACGATGCGATCCGAGTTCGAGCGTCCGGCCCAGGATGTCTTTTCGGCCGCCGAGATGATGGACCCAGAAGTCGTGTCCAACCACCGTGACCGGCGTGAGTCCGGTCACCTGCTGCTCATCCTGTGCGAAAAAGCGGCCGAGCACGGGCCGAAGTCCCAGCACGCCGAAGTAGTCACCAACCACATACGCTGCCGATGCAGTGGGCGCATCACCGCTGCGGCCCAGTCGAATGTCGTCGTCCACGTACGCCGCGATCGTCACCCCTGGCGGCGCGGCGTTGCGCACGCTGCGTACTTCGGGATAGCTGTACACGCTGCGGACCCATGGCTCACGAGACGGCCCGCCGTTACGCTGCGAAATCACGACCCGCCGCACGTCGTCCGGGTGCGCCACCCCCGCCGGCGGCTGCAGGAACAGCCGGTCCAGCAGCGAGAAGACCACCGCGTTGGCGCCAATGCCCAGCGCCAGCG
>JBOHTE010000848.1:0-1667 GCA_050733555.1 Gemmatimonadaceae bacterium
AGGTGCTGCACGAACGAGGGGAGTTTCATGTCGAACGGTGCTGCCAGGTCGCCGACGGTGGCTGGTCCGACAGACAGTCGCTCGAGGACTTTCCGTCGAGTCGAATTGGACAAGGCGTGAAAGACATCATCAGCGACTGCGGATTGAACCATGTCAACACCATTCGATTGGTTGGGGTACCCGATCTGACGGAGAGATACTAGCACCGGATCATACTTAGGTCAATACCTAAGTATTATTGGCTCGGATCGGGAGGCGATCGAGGCCGTGGGGATGGGGGAGAATTCGGTTGCGCGGATCGGGAGCGCGCGACGCGCGGGTTTGGGGTCACCGGATGGAGGCTGCGATGACAGCCGGAGTGCATCGCGACGGTCAGTCGGGTCGCTCCGCCGGTAGGCCTAGCTGATTAGCGAAGCTACCGTGGCAGTTGGCAGGAATAATCGGCGCTCAACATCTTCGAACGCGACAACGCCGTACTTCCTGTAAAACTGCTCGGCCTCCGCATTGAGGGCGTGGACGATAACCAGCGCACTCCCCACTTGCTGTGCCGCGACATACGCGCGCTTGAGCGCATCGAACAGAAGCGCTTCGCCAAGACGGCGGCCGCGCATCGACGCGGATACTGCCAATCGACCAATGAGCGTCGCGGACATCAGGCGGTGCTTCGAAATTCGGAGCGCCTTCGTAACATTCGATGGAACAGATCCGAACTCGACGCTGGACGAACTCAGTGAATAGTAGCCGTGAATGGTTCGCTGATCCGACTCGTCCACGAGGACGAACGTGATCGTTGAGAGTCCTTTTGCATCCGGGACAGCGCGATCACGCAGATAGTTGTCGAGAGCAGGCTTCCCGCACATGAACGCCGCTCGATCGTGGTGTGATGCGAGCGGCGTTGTGATGAACTTCCAGGTTGGATCTGGAGAACCAGTCACTACCTATCGTTCCCGACTCATTGTGCCAGTTCCGGAGTGGAACGCCGAGCAACTTCGCGCGCATGTGAGGCAGCGGCGCGCACCAATGCAGCATTTGGCGCGGCCGGAGAGCGCAACGCCCTGATCAAAGTCTTCTGATCGCGAGCGGACAACCGAATAAGTCGCTGGCGACGAAGCAATGCTTTGGCTTTCGCACGCGCGGCTTGAATCACGAACGCCGACACGCTCACGCCTTGCATACCGGCGACCTTGGCGAGCAGCACCTGATCGTCGGCTGTTATCCTTGCATTCAGCCGCTCACTACGCGCAACACGTGGCCGACCAACGCTCTTCTCGCGAATCTCGGTTGGCTTCGACTTCGATTTTAACGTCTTGCGATCCGCGACGTGCCGCATGGCGAACTCCAGGTGAAAATCAACCGGGTACGGTTGACACGGTGAATTGTACGTCAAATGTGAGTACAAAGCAAGGGAGTCGAGCCGGTGAGCAGATCCGCCACCTCAAGCGACTGATGCAACAGTGGTGGGCCCAAGCGCCGAGCATTGCGCTGCGGGAAATCACTGGGGGCCACTGGTAACGCTTCGAACGAACGAAAAGTGGCCCCCACACAAGTGCAGGCGCCACTTATTACCTCTTACTCGATTTGTCATAACATCCAGAGCGGGCGACCGGACTCGAACCGGCGACGTCCAGCTTGGGAAGCTGGCATTCTACCAACTGAATTACGCCCGC